>NZ_KV814874.1:0-636 GCF_001814135.1 Neisseria sp. HMSC067H09
GGCACGCCGCTACCAAGTCAGCCGCGTCACCATTTACCGCGCACTTAAAGCCGCAAGGGCCAAGCTGCTCAAACCGCAAACCAGTACCAACAACCGTTTCAAACAGGCAAAGTACGGAATGAAACGCCCGGCCAAGGTAGAACGCAGCATTCAGGAAAAACTCAAAAAGCAGGCCAAACGCTACAATAAATCCTACCCCGGAGAGCTGGTGCATCTCGATACCAAACGGCTGCCACTGCTCAAAGGGCAGAAAGCCACCGATAAGCGGGATTACCTGTTTGTCGCCATCGACGATTTCTCAAGGGAGCTATACGCCGCCATTTTGCCGGACAAAACCGCAGACAGCGCCGCCAAGTTTCTGACCGAACACCTGATTGATCCCTGCCCATACCTGATTGAGTGCGTTTACTCCGACAACGGTACGGAATACAAAGGCTCGGCCAACCATGCTTTCGGTGTAGCCTGTTACGAGAACGGGATTGGTCAAAAGTTTACCCGGGTTGCCCGTCCGCAGACCAACGGTAAGGCGGGGCGGGTTATCCGTACCCTGATGGAGATGTGGCATGAGAAACAGTCGTTTGACAGTCCTGAACACCGGTAAAAGGAGTTGTGCCGCTTTGTTAATTTTTATAACAC
>NZ_KV814875.1:0-203 GCF_001814135.1 Neisseria sp. HMSC067H09
CTAACGTGAGTTTGAGATAACGCATTGATTTTTATGTAGAGCGATTTATTTGAACGGCAATCCATTCCCTCTCCCGTGGGAGAGGGTTAGGGAGAGGGCATTGGGTCGGCAACGGAAATATTGTCTGTATCTGCCCCGTTTTACCCTCTCCCCAACCCTCCCCTACAGGGGAGGGAGCCAAGTTGCAGGCACGCCGACGGAAT
>NZ_KV814876.1:0-50493 GCF_001814135.1 Neisseria sp. HMSC067H09
TTGCTTTCAGACCTGCTTGTGCCAAGTCAACGATATCTTTATCGTGACGAGTGATGGCTGCGTTAGTTGCATCGCTCAGGGCAGTTACTTCATCACCGATGTCGTTAACTTTTTTGCCCATATTGTCAGTGTATTTTGCCAATTCTTCGAAGTCAGCTTTGTCGGCTTTAGTTTCAATTGCCGCTTTATTGGCATCAATGTCTTGGCGGTTAACTTCTAAAGCTTCCATCGCAGCTTTACCTGCCGAGGCAAGATCACCGATGTCTTTGTCCAAGCTGGCGATCGCATTGTTGAAGCCTTCGTTAGCTTCTTTTTGCTCTTCCAATGCTGCTTTATTGGCATTTACATCTGCGCTGATGGCATTAACGACTTCTGCAGTTTTCACCAATGCTTCGCTGTTTTCGTTGACGGTTTCAGTCAAGTCACCCAATGCTTCATCGTGTGCAGCTACAACTTCTTTCAAACCCAATCCGCCAAAGCCGTCAGCTTCAACATCTGCTTGTGTAGCTTTTCTAGTGGATTTGACGCCATCATCATCAGTCACAACGATTTCATCGCCATCTTTGAAACCGTTGAGTTCTTGAGCATTTTCGATTGCTGCAAATGCGGCTTGCTCAGCGGCTTTTTTGGCTCGTTCAGTCTCAGCGGTCAAATCAGCAAGACTTTGGTCATGTTGTGCAACAACTTCTTTCAAGCCCAGTCCGCCAAACTCATCTTGTTCAACATCTTCTTTGGTAGCTTTTTTGACAGATTTGATACCATCAGCATCGGTAAAGACGATTTCATGGCCCTCTGCGAAGCCGTTGAGCGCTTGAGCATTCTCAGCTGATGCAAGTGCAGCTTGTTCGGCAGCCGCTTCTAGGGCTTTGGTCAGACCTGCTACGCCTTTGGTCAGACCTGCTACGCCTTTGCTTGCCTTGTCGGCTTTATCGGCAACTGCGTCAATTTTAGAAGCAGCATCTACTGCTTTATCAGCGGCATCTTTGGCTTCTTTTACTTTGCTGTCAACGTTGGCAGAAAGTTCGGTTACTTTGTCTTCGGCGGCTTTGGCAGCGGCTTTGGCATCTGCCGTGTCTTGCGCCAGGCTGTCCACACGAGTGTTTACTGCGGTTACGTCTTCGCCGATTTCGTCAAATTGGTCGGAAATGTCTTTACCCATTTCTGCAACTGATTCATTCAGCTTGTTCACACCTGTGGCAACTTCGACAATACGAGTACCATTGGTGGTAATGGCAGTTTTCAGTTGTTCGATGGTTTCGTCTTGATCATCTAAAGCAGCCGATGTTTCTTTTGCCAAGTTGTCCACACGAGCATTGACGGCTGTAAGGCCGCCTGCCAAGCCTACACCTTTCAGACTGTCGGCTTCGATATCTTCATTAGTGGCTTCGCGGACGGTTTTGTTGCCATTAGCATCAGTTGTGATGAAATTTGAACCAGATGCAAAACCATTAATGGTTTGTTCTAACTCTAAGGTTTTCAAAAGCAGGGCATCGCTATCTTTTTTGAAAGTCAGCTTACCGGTACTTTTATCATATGTTGTGCCTTCGCCGAAGACAGTAAAAAACGCTGCTTGACCTTGATCGTCTTTGCCGCCAACCGCTGCTGCAAAGTTTTGTTCAGCCGCTCCCGCTGCGCCGCTTGCTACGGCTGCCGTAACAGCCATGCTCAATACTTTTACATTGAATTTTTTCATGTTTTTTACCTTTGTATGGTGGGTGTAGGGACGTTGATGCTTTTCCGGCGGCTCCCCGTAAACTGTAAAAGGATTATGCCGTTTCGGGCTGGAACTTAATAATCGCCAAGAAAAGTTTCAATGCATATTGTAAAAGTACGAAATTAAAAATCAAGGCTTGTGTCATTTTTTATAGTGGGAATAGGGGCGCATAGGCCGGTATTCTTCGATTTTTTTGAAATGCATTTTGATGCAATAAATGGCAATAGAATAATAAGCATATGAAATATATGATATTTTAATTTGATTTTTGGGTTTTTTTGATGGGTATTACCTTGTTTCGTAGAAAATATTTTAAATTTCTATTTTTATCAATTTGTGGGGAAAAAGCGACGAACGGTATTTTAATTTGATTATTCGGATGCATTTGGCATTTTGCTACTACAAGTAAATGTTTTAATTTTTGTAAAGAATTCTCTTGCGTATGAGGATGATGTACTTGTTGTCGGCAAGGCTCTGGTATTCTGGCATAAGGCTTAAATAGGTTTCAGACGACCCTTTTGCCTTTTATTTATAGGGGTCTGCATAGTGATGGCGATATAGCTTGGAAAACCGGGGCTTTATGGATAACGAAAGCTGCGATTTGCTATAAAATTCCTTTTCTATATTCAGATACGGATAAGCTATGGAAACCGCCTTGCTCCTTGCCGGAAAAATCACCGAGCTGACGCTGATTGTCCTGATGGGCATGGCGTTGGTAAAGTTTAAGCTTCTGAATTCCGAACACAGCCGCACGCTCTCCGTCATCGCGCTCTACCTCATCAGCCCGTCGGTGATGATTCACGCCTTTCAAATCGAGAATACACCCGACATCATTGACGGACTGAAACTCTCGGTTGCCTTGGCGGTCGTGTTCCATATCCTGCTGATTGCGCTGGGCAGGCTTTTCAAAACTGTGTTTAAGCTCGATACGCTCGAACACGCTGCCACGGTTTACACCAATTCCGGCAACCTCATCATCCCGCTGGTAATGTCCATTTTCGGACCGCAATGGGTGATTTACACCAGCGGCTTCATCATCGTCCAAATGTTCCTTTTCTGGACGCACCTGCGCCTTCTGCTTTGCGGGCGCGGCAATCTTGCGTGGAAAACCGTACTTACCAACATCAACATCCTTTCCATCTTTATCGGCGTGTTCATGTTTGCCTTCCAAATTAAACTGCCGCACATCATCGACAACACGCTCGCCACCGTCGGCAGCATGATAGGCCCCGTCGCCATGCTCGTTGCCGGAATGTTGATTGCCTCGCTGCCGCTTAAAGAAATCGTCCTCTCCAAACGGATTTACCTCGTCGCCTTCCTGCGTCTGATGCTTATCCCACTGATTCTGCTGGTGTTTGTCAAAATTTCGGGCATTGCCCATTTGGGCGGACACAGCGATACCGTCGTCCTCATCAGCTTCCTCGCCACCGTCAGCCCCGCCGCGTCCACCGTTACCCAAATGGCGATGGTTTATGATCAGAACGCCCGTAAAGCCAGCGCGATTTACGGCATCACGACGCTGCTGTGCGTCATTACCATGCCGCTGATGATTGCGTTGTATCAAGCGATGGTTTGAAAGGGTTGGGTAAAGAAAAAGGTCGTCTGAAACATCCTGAACAGGGTTTTCAGACGACCTTTTGTTGTTATTCCCATCATGACGGGCGGAATATATAGTGGATTAACTTTAAACCAGGACGGCGTTACCTCGCTTAGCTCAAAGAGAACGATCCTCTAAGGTGCTGAAGCACCAAGTGAATCGGTTCCGTACTATATGTACTGTCTGCGGCTTCGTCGGTCTTGTCCTGATTTAAATTTAATCCACTATAAATCACACCTGCCTGCTTCTGCGGATGCGCTTCGCCTTATTTCGCCATTTCCGCAAACACTTGGTGCGCGGTGGCGATGGTTTCGTCAATCAGCTCGGGCGTGTGCGCGGCGGAGACGAAGCCCGCTTCATAGGCGGACGGGCCGAAGGCGGTGTTGCGGTCGAGCATGCCGTGGAAGAAGCGTTTGAAGGCGTCGATATTGGAACGAGCCATGTCGCCGTAGTTTTGCGGGGCATGGGCGGCGAAATACAGGCCGAACATACCGCCCACGCTGTCGGCGGTGAACTCGATGCCGTGCGCTTTAGCGGCGGCGGCAAGCCCGTCGGCGAGGCGGCGGGTCAAGGCAGTCAGGTTTTCGTAGAAGCCTTCGCGCTGGATGATTTCAAGCGTTTTCAAGCCGGCGGCGACGGCAATCGGGTTGCCTGATAATGTGCCTGCCTGATACACGCCGCCCAGCGGGGAAATGCATTCCATGATGTCTTTGCGTCCGCCGAACGCGGCAAGCGGCATACCGCCGCCGATAACTTTGCCCATCGTGGTCAGGTCGGGCGTGATGCCGTGCAGCGATTGCGCGCCGCCGAGCGCGACGCGGAAGCCGGTCATCACTTCGTCGTAAATCAACACGGCGCCGTGTTTTTCGGTCAATTCGCGCAGGGCTTTGACGAAGGCTTCGGTCGGGCGGACCAGGTTCATATTGCCGACGAAGGGTTCGAGGATGACGCAGGCGATTTCGTCGCCGTTGCGGGCGAACGCTTCTTCGAGTTGGGCGATGTTGTTGTATTCGAGGACTAAGGTGTGTTTGGTGAAATCGGCGGGAACGCCTGCGGAAGACGGGTTGCCGAAGGTGAGCAGGCCGCTGCCGGCTTTGACGAGCAGGCTGTCGGAATGGCCGTGGTAGCAGCCTTCGAACTTGATGATTTTGTCGCGTCCGGTGAAGCCGCGTGCGAGGCGGATGGCGGTCATGGTCGCTTCGGTGCCGGAGCTGACGAGGCGCAGCCTTTCGACGGACGGCATGATTTTGGCGATTTCTTCGGCGATAACGATTTCGCCTTCGGTGGGCGCGCCGAACGACAAACCGCCCAACGCGGCTTCACGCACGGCTTCGATGACTTCGGGGTGCGCGTGTCCGACAATCGCAGGCCCCCACGAACCGACGTAATCGGTGTAGCGCGTGCCGTTTTCGTCCCAAACATACGCGCCTTCGGCTTTTTTGATGAAGCGAGGCACGCCGCCGACGCTGCCGAATGCGCGGACGGGGGAATTCACGCCGCCGGGGATGATGGCTTTGGCGCGGTCAAACAGGATTTCGTTACGGTTCATAGCGGGTTCTTTCTGAGGTCGTCTGAAAAATAAGCGGTATTTTATCATCAGATTGCCGGTGCCAGCCGTTTCAGACGACCCCGAAAGCCCAAACCGCCACGGCGCAACGCCGTATCTGAAAATGAAAATTGTTCTGTAAAAACAATCACTCTGTTCATATTTGAAGCGTTTGTGCTATAATCCGCACCCATTTATACCATAAAGAAAACATCATGTTACGCGGATTCATTTTAATGCTTACCCTTTTGGTTTCCACCGTCTCCTACGCCGCCCAGCGCAAGCTGCCGAGCGATATGGACGCGGCGGTTTTGAAACAGGTCGAACTGCCTTATCTGAAAGTGAGCCGTGGCGGCTTCTCATGGACGCGCCTCTTGACGCTGGGCCTTGCCGACGGCAATTCCGCCAAGCTGCAGATTACCCGTTTCACCAAAATCCACGACGAAAACGACCGCTTCATCCCGATGGGGCGGCTGGCGGGAAAAACCGGCAAAACCATCGCCTTTAAACACAACGACACCAACGCCCTCGTGCGCGAAGTGTGGGTTTTGACCGACGACGAAGCCTCCCGTTTTACCGCGCAAAAAGAAGTCCGCGACGAGATTAAGCAAGACGCGCAATAAGCCGCCGCCTGCCCGTTTCAGACGACCCAAACACACACCGCGTGGTTGGCTGTTGCAGCCGCAGCAGCGCAACCGCGCATTTTTGCGCCCTGACGAATCAGTGTTTCAGACGACCTGCCAAGCCTTCCCCCAAGGTCGTCTGAAATTAAGATTTCCATAACAATCAGCCCCGCAATTACGGGCTACCTGAGAAAGACACAAACCATGAAAAAAGTATTTATCCGCACCTTCGGCTGCCAAATGAACGAATACGACAGCGAAAAAATGCTTGCCGTACTCGCCGAAGAAAACGGCGGCATCGAACAAGTGACCGAAGTCGACGAAGCCGACATCATCCTCTTCAACACCTGCTCCGTGCGCGAAAAAGCGCAGGAAAAAGTATTCTCCGACTTAGGCCGCGTACGCCCGCTCAAAGAAAAAAATCCCGACCTCATCATCGGCGTTGCCGGCTGCGTCGCCTCCCAAGAAGGCGAAAACATCATCAAACGCGCGCCTTATGTGGACGTCGTCTTCGGCCCGCAAACGCTGCACCGACTGCCCAAAATGATTGTGGATAAAGAAACCAGCGGCCTGTCGCAAGTCGATATTTCCTTCCCCGAAATCGAAAAATTCGACCACCTGCCGCCCGCCCGCGTCGAAGGCGGCGCAGCATTCGTGTCCATCATGGAAGGCTGTTCCAAATACTGCTCGTTCTGCGTCGTCCCCTACACCCGCGGCGAAGAGTTCTCCCGCCCGCTGAACGACGTTTTGACCGAAATCGCGAACCTTGCCCAGCAAGGCGTTAAAGAAATCAACCTCTTAGGACAAAACGTCAACGCCTATCGCGGCGAAATGGAAGACGGCGAAATCTGCGACTTCGCCACCCTGCTGCGCATCGTCCACGAAATCCCCGGCATCGAACGTATGCGCTTTACCACCAGCCACCCGCGCGAGTTTACCGATTCGATTATCGAGTGCTACCGCGACCTGCCCAAGCTGGTGTCGCACCTGCACCTGCCGATTCAGAGCGGTTCCGACCGCGTATTGAGCGCGATGAAACGCGGCTACACCGCCTTGGAATACAAATCCATCATCCGCAAACTGCGCGCCATCCGCCCCGACTTGTGCCTGAGCAGCGACTTCATCGTCGGCTTCCCCGGCGAAACCGAGCGCGAGTTCGAGCAAACCCTGAAGCTGGTGAAAGACATTGCCTTCGATTTGAGCTTCGTCTTCATTTACAGCCCGCGCCCCGGTACGCCCGCCGCCAACCTGCCGGACGACACCCCGCACGCCGAAAAAGTGCGCCGCCTCGAAGCCCTGAACGAAGTCATCGAAGCCGAAACCGCCCGCATCAACCAAACCATGATAGGTACCGTACAACGCTGTCTGGTCGAAGGCATCTCCAAAAAAGACCCCGATCAGCTCCAAGCCCGTACCGCCAACAACCGCGTGGTCAACTTCACCGGCACGCCCGATATGATCAACCAAATGATCGATTTGGAAATCACCGAAGCCTACACCTTCTCCCTGCGCGGCAAACCGGTCGAAGCGTAAAGCCGTTCCGCCATAGCAAAGGTCGTCTGAAAACCTGTGTCTTGGTTTTCAGACGACCTTTTTTCAGATGACCTGAGAGTCTGTCGATATTCAATAATTTCTGTATCTTTTTGTTCTTAAAGCGGCATCTTCTGCGTTGGAAATTCTCGCAAGGTATCCAATCTTGCTGCGGTTTCCAGCTTGATTTTACCGCTTTTCAAACAAAAATCCACTTCGAAAATCAAATGTCGGCAGCACTTAAGCGTAATGCCGTTCTTCGCCTTTGCCGTCCACATTCTCGGCGCAGCGTTTGCAGATGGTTTCATGGCCTGCGACTGTGCCGATGTCGTGGGTGTAGTGCCAGCAGCGTTCGCATTTTTCGCCGTCGCTGGCTTTGGCGGTAACGGCAAGTTCGCTGCCGGTTTTGACTTCGACTTTGGACACCAAGAGGGCAAAGCGCAATTCTTCGCCCAGGGCGTTCAGGTAGTCGGCGGTGGCTTCCGGCGCGGTGATTTCGGCTTCTGCCTGCAAGGACGAACCGACGGTTTTGTCAGCGCGCAAAGGCTCGATGGCGGCGGTTACGGCTTCGCGGGCTTCGCGGACTGCCGTCCATTTTTTCACCAGTTCGGCTTCGGCTTTCTCGTTGATGGGCGGGAACTCGTGCCAAGTGTGGAAGAGGACGCTGTCTTCTTCGCCGCCGCCGATGATGTCCCACGCTTCTTCGCCGGTGAAACACAAAATCGGTGCAATCAAGAGAACCAGGCTGCGCGTGATGTGATACAGGGCGGTTTGCGCGCTGCGGCGGGCGTGGCTGTCGGCTTTGGTGGTGTAGAGGCGGTCTTTCAGGATGTCGAGGTAGAACGCGCCCAAGTCTTCCGAGCAGAAGGCGACGATGTCTTTCACGGCGAAGTGGAAGGCATAGCGCGGATAGAAGTCGCCCGCCAAACGTTCTTGCAGCTGACGCGCCAACACTAAGGCGTAGCGGTCGATTTCAACCATGTCTGCCTGCGGTACGGTGTGTTCGAACGGGTCGAAATCGCTGAGGTTGGCAAACAGGAAGCTCAAGGTGTTGCGGATGCGGCGGTAGCTTTCGGTGACACGTTTGAGGATTTCTTTGGAAATCGCCAATTCGCCGCTGTAATCGGTGGATGCCGCCCACAGGCGCAGGATGTCGGCGCCGAATTCGTTATAGACTTCTTGCGGCGCGACGACGTTGCCGATGGATTTCGACATTTTGCGGCCGTTTTGGTCCACTACGAAACCGTGGGTCAGAAGCTGTTTGTACGGGGCGCGGCCCATTGAAGAGGCGCAGCCGGTCAGCATGGAGGATTGGAACCAGCCGCGGTGTTGGTCGCTGCCTTCGAGGTAGAGGTCGGCGGGCCAGCCCAATTCTTCGCGCTGTTTCAAGACGGAATAATGGGTCGAACCGGAGTCGAACCATACGTCCATCGTGTCGGAAAGTTTGTCGTAGTTTTCGCAATCTTCCGCGCTCAACAATTCGCTTTTATCGAGGGAGAACCATGCTTCGATGCCTTTTTCTTCGATTTTCAGGGCGATTTTTTCCAAAAGCTCGGCGGAATTCGGATGCAGCTCGCCCGTTTCTTTGTGGACGAAGAAGGTCATCGGCGTGCCCCAATATCGTTGGCGCGACACGACCCAGTCGGGGCGGCCTTCGATCATGGCTTCTAGGCGCGCGCGACCCCAAGACGGGAAGAATTCGGTGTCGTCCACGGCTTTGATGGCTTTGTCGCGCAGGGTTTTGCCGTCGCTTCCCGCTTTGTCCATGCCGATAAACCATTGACCCGTCGCGCGGTAAATCAACGGGGTTTTGTGGCGCCAGCAGTGGGCGTAGCTGTGTTCGATTTTGCTGCTTGCCAAGAGGTTGCCGGTTTCTTCCAGCCATTGCAGGATGACGGGATTCGCTTCCCAAACGCTCATGCCTGCCACGCGCGGCGTTTCGCTGATGTATTTGCCTTCGGCGTTGACGGGGTTGTAAAGCTCGATGCCGTATTTGTTGCAGACGGCGTAGTCTTCCAAACCGTGCGCGGGGGCGGTGTGTACCAAGCCCGTACCGGCATCGGTGGTAACGTGTTCGCCGTTGAGCATGAGAATATCGCGTTCGAGGAACGGATGATTCATGTGCAGGTTTTCCAGCTTGTCGCCGGTGGTTTCTGCCAATACTTTCAGGTCGTCTGAAACGAAGCCGTAGCGTTTGAGCGCGTCTTCCGCCAAATCTTTCGCCAGCACCAATTTGCCTTTGGGCGTATCGATTAATTGATACACCACGTCCGCACCCGCAGATACGGCTTGGCTCGCGGGCAGCGTCCAAGGCGTGGTCGTCCAGATGACGGCAAACGCTTTGCCTTCGATGCCTGCCAAACCGAATGCGGCGGCAAGCGCGGCGGTGTCTTTAAACGGATAGCCAACGTCAATCGCAGGCGATACTTTGTCTTTGTATTCCACTTCCGCTTCCGCCAGCGAAGAGCCGCAGTCCAAGCAGAACTGAACCGGTTTCGCGCCGCGGTAGAGATAGCCCGATTTGTAGATTTCACCGAGCATACGCACGGTATCGGCTTCAGTTTTGAAATCCATGGTCAGGTAGGGGTTGTCCCAGTCGCCCAACACGCCCAGACGGATGAAGTCTTTTTTCTGGCGGGCAACCTGTTCGGCGGCATATTCGCGGCACAATTCGCGGAAACGCGCTTTGGGCATATCTTTGCCGTGCAGCTTTTCCACCATCACTTCGATGGGCAGGCCGTGGCAGTCCCAGCCCGGCACATAAGGCGCGTCGAAACCGGCTTGGGTTTTGCTGCGGATAATGATGTCTTTGAGGATTTTGTTGACGGCATGACCGATGTGGATGTCGCCGTTGGCATACGGCGGGCCGTCGTGCAGGATGAATTTCGGACGGCCTTTGGCGATTTCGCGCAGTTTTTGATAGCGTTTGTGCTCGTACCAGCTTTTCAGCCACGCAGGCTCGCGCTTGGCGAGGTTGCCGCGCATCGGAAACGGGCTTTCGAGCAGGTTTACGGTTTTGCTGTAATCGGTCATGTTGTGATTCTCTATGGTTTCGGTATTTCGGTTTCAGACGACGTTTTGCAAACAAGGTCGTCTGAAAAAATGCAAAGGGCTATTGTAGCGGAATTGTATTGTTTTTATAAGGGGTTTGGACGAAAGGCCGATGCTCGGCGCAAGGGTGGAGGAGTCGGTTTTGCCGTAAATTTTGCGGTTTGACGGATGCACATTCAACCGATGCGGCATTGTCTCAATTTGGTTTGATTTTTCGTTACTTTTTGATGAAGGTTGACCGTAAATTAAAATAAAATAATAATCTATATCATTAACTTTCTAAATTTCTTCCTCGACGATACCAAGCTTGCCGAACTTTGGTTCGTCCGCCGTCCGGGCAGTAACGGCATTGTCCACAGCATCGAAGCCTATGACGACCGCCGCAATTTGGTGCTGCAACTGTTTGGCAGACCCGCCGATGCGGAGGCGGAATCCGAAGCGTGGCGCGTGTTGATTGCCGAAGTGCGCCAAACATACGGGTTGTAATCTTTTTTGAACCCACACCTCGTCTGAAACCCCGTTTTGGGTTTTCAGACGACCCCAAAACCCCGCAAACCATACGGAAACATCATGAAAAAACACATTTTCGCCGCCGTTCTGACCCTGCTTGCCGCCCATGCCGCCGCGCAGCGCGTCGTTATCCTGACGCCCGACGTTGCCGACATCGCCGCGAAACTCGGTGCGGACAAAGAAGTCGTCGGCATCCACGAGTTCAACCGCAACCCCGCCTATAAAAACACGCCGTCCATCGGCTTTTACCGCAATTTCTCCGCCGAACCCATCATCGCCAAAAAGCCTGATTTGGTCATCGGAAGCTGGATGGCGAAACCTGACGGTATTTACGCCCAACTCAGCCGCGCCGGTGTCAAAGCGGAAAACGTCAATTCAAACGAAACGCTGGAGCAATACCAGCAAAGTTTCGCCCGCATCGGCAAATTGTTGGGCAAGGAAAAGCAGGCGCAGGCTTTGGCGCAGCAGTTTAAAAGCAGCATCAAGGCGCAGCCTGCCAACGGCAAACGCTACATCTTGAGCTACGACGGACGTTATGTTGCGGGTAAAAATACTGTCGGCGACGTGCTTATCCGCTTAGCCGGTGGGACGAACGCGGCGGCTTCGGTGGACGGACTCAAACCGTTTTCGCGTGAAGGCTGGCTCAATGCGAAACCCGACGTCATCATCATCGCCAAACACAATGAAAAAGCCCTCGGCGGCCTCGACAAAATCATGACGCGCCCCGAAATCGCTTCCAGCCCCGCCGGGAAAAACAAACGCATCTTGTTCTGGCAGGCGGACGACTATATGCGCTACGGCCTCTACACACCCGACATCGTCCGCAAGCTGCACGATTTAGGGAAATAAGAGGCGGTCGTCTGAAAGTGGCGTGATGGCACGAAGTCGGATGGGCAATCCGGCTTTTTGTCGGTTTCAGACGACCTTCTTTTGCCGCCGTTGTTTCGGAACAGAAGCACATGAAGGCAACGGTGTTTCATGTGCGTTTATCGTAAAAAGGTCGTCTGAAAACGGGCAACGGCGAATCCGTCGGCGTTTCGCAGCCGCTGCCGAAATACTCTTCAAAGAATCACAACATGAAAAAATGGCTTCCGGCGTTGCCGGTTTTATCTTTGTTTCTCATCTGGTTTTGCGCCGGAGTGGGCGAGGGCGGCTGGAGCAATCCGCTTGCCGCCGATCCCGTGTTGATGGAAATCCGCCTGCCGCGTATTTTTGTCGCTTTGCTGGTCGGCGCGGCACTTTCCGCCAGCGGCGCGGCGTTGCAGGCATTGTTTGAAAACCCGCTTGCCGACCCGAGCTTGATCGGTACGTCGGGCGGGGCGGCGATGGGCGTGGTGTTGGCGATTGCGATGGGCTGGAACATCGCCGTACCGCTGGCGGCATTTGCGGGCGCGTTTGCCGTCTGCATCCTGATTTTGCTCGGACACCGTCTGGTCGGCGGCGGCAAGCTGGGGCTGTTGGTCATGGGTTTTGTGGTCAGCGCTTTGTGCGGCGCGTTGGTCAGCCTGATTCTCTTCCTTTCAGACGACATGGCATTGCGCAGTGCCATGACTTGGCTCTCGGGCAGCTTCTCCGAAGCGGGTTTTGTTTCGCCGGCTTACGCAGGCGGCGTGATGCTGGCGGGTTTGGTCGTGTTGACCGCCGTCGGCCGCCGTCTCGACTATTTGCTTTTGGGTGACGAAACCGCACACACCATGGGCATCAGCGTCGCCGCCACACGCGTGGCAACCATCATCGGCGCGGCTTTGATGACCGGCGCCGCCGTCTCGCTCGGCGGCATCATCGGTTTCGTCGGCATGATGATACCCAACGTATTGGCGCAGGCAGTCGGCGGATCGCGCACCCGCCTGATTATCCTGTCCGCCGCCGTCGGCTCGATTTTCATGTTGCTCGCCGATACGTTTGCCCGCTGGGTGGTGTACCCCATCGATCTGCCCGTCGGCATCGTCATCGCCATTTTGGGCGGGCCGTTTTTCCTGTGGCTGATTGTCAAAGACCAAAGGAGCTGACATGGCATTGCTGATCGAAAACTGTACCGTCAAAGCCGGTAAACGCACCATCCTGTCTTTGGAACGCGCCGAATTTCCCCAATGCGCCGTCAGCGCGGTCATCGGCCCCAACGGCGCGGGTAAGTCCACCCTGCTCAAACAGTTCCTCTACCATCCGCAAGCAAGCTGGTGTGGAACGCCCATGAAGGACGCGCTCAGACAACATAAAATCGCCTGGGTCGGGCAACACGAACATTTCAACCTACCCATGACCCTGTCCGAATACGTACTCATCGGGCGATACCCCAAACTCGCCTGGTATCGGCGACCCAAACAGGCAGACACCCGACGCGCCCAAGCCCTGCTCGAGCATTTCGACCTCGCCGACCTGCGACACAAACGCATCCAAACCCTCTCCGGCGGCGAACAGCAACGCGCCGCCGTCATCCGCGCGCTGTTGCAGGATGCCGAAGTCCTCTTTCTTGATGAGCCGACCAACCATCTCGACGTCCGCTATCAACACAGCCTGATGCAGCACCTCACAACCTTGCCCGAACAAGGCATGACCGTCGTCATGGTGTTGCACGATCTCACCCTCGCCGCCCACTACGCCAGCCACATCACCTTGATGAAAAACGGCAGCATCACCGCCGCAGGCGCAACCGCCGACATCATGCACGCCGAACGCCTCAGCCAAACCTACGACTGGCGCATCCTCGAATGCACCGCCAACGGTAAAACGTGGTTTCAGGCGGAGACTTTGTGAGGGGTCGTCTGAAAAGCGGGTGTATCACGGGTGGTTTGTAAAATGAATCTCCGCAAAAAGGTCGTCTGAAAAAGAATATGCAGACGACCTTTATCGTCAATATAAATAAAAGATACCCATGACGTCATTTCCTGACCTGCGTAGCAACTGTATTTTTCACCCCGTCGGGCAAAAATACCAAAACTCAAATCAAGCCGTTCGGATGCTGTTGTCGGCAAAGTAATCATTCAATACCGTCAGTAGTCGGTATACATTGTAGCGTGGGCTTTGCCCACGATAATGTTGGGTAAGAGGTCGTCTGAAATTTTGAGTTTGATTCGTGGGCAAAGCCCACGCTACGGGTTTCTATTCTCTCTTGCTACGGCTTATCGTAAGTTGTTGAGTGTGTAGTTGGATTCTCGAATCCGAACAGTTGTAGATGTTCGAAATCCTCGCAAAAAAGGTCGTCTGAAACTTTCAGACGACCTTCCTGACAACTATTTACACGCTTTCTTCACAACAAACCTTCCGCTTTGACCCACGCCAAAATATCGGCTTCTACGGCTTCGGGCGAACCGGGATTGTCGATTTTGACGCCGTATTCGTCTGCGCCGAGTTCTTCCAGAATTTCCAGTTGCGAATCCAGCATCCCCGCCTTCATGTAATGCCCTTGGCGCGCCATCATGCGCTCGAGGTTGATGGCTTGCGGCGGTGTCAGGTGGATGAAGGCGGTTTTGCCTTGTGCGCCGCGCAGGATGTCGCGGTATTGGCGTTTCAAGGCGGAGCAGGTAACGATGGTGTACGCCGCGCCGCTTTGTGCCTGTTCCGTCATCCAGTCGCGTAGGTTGCAGAGCCACGGATAGCGGTCTTCGTCGGTCAGCGGGATGCCCGCGCCCATTTTGTCGCGGTTGGCTTGGGTGTGGAAATCGTCGCCTTCGGCGTAGGGGCATTGGTCGAGGTGTTTTTGCAGGGATAGGGCGGCGGTGGTCTTGCCGCAGCCGCAAACGCCCATCATCACAAAATGCGTCGTCATGTTTTCTTCCTTTGTTGGATTTGAAAGATATAAGGTCGGGCAGACGGTTTCAGCGTCTCAAAACCGTTTTCAGACGACCTCAAACCACGGCAAACAGCAGCGCCGACACTGAAAAACCGATGGCGGCAATCAGCGTTTGGTTGACCGTCCATGTTTTGAGCGTGGTCGGTACGTCCATATCCAAAAGGCGGCCGACCAGCCAGAAGCCCGAGTCGTTGAAGTGGCTGCAACCGACCGAGCCTGCCGCGGTTGCCAAAACGATACAGGCGAGTTGCCAGTCGTTGAAGCCTGCGGCGGCAACGGCGGGCGCCATCAATGCGGCGGCGGTGGTCAGCGCGACGGTTGCCGAACCTTGCGCGATACGCAGCGCCAATGCCACCAAGAAACAGCCCAACAATACGGGTATACCCAAATCCGCCATGCTGTCCGCCAACGCCTGACCGATGCCCGACGCGCGCAACACGCCGCCGAACATCCCGCCCGCGCCGGTAATCAAGATAACCGAACAAACGGGAGCGAGTGCTCCGTCCACCGTTTTCTCCAGCGCGCTTGCTTTTTCGCCGCGTTTTCTGCCCAAAACATAAAGCGCCACCAAAACCGAAATCAGCAGCGCGACAGGGGTCGAACCGATCATGCGCGCCACCTGTACCCAATGTTCGTCTGCGCTGACGACTTTTTCACTGATTAAGGTGGACAGCCCTGTGTTCATAAAAATCAACAGCATAGGAATCAGCATAATGCCAACCACGGTCGAAGCCTTGGCAGGCGTTTGCGGCCGGTCGTTGTCCACCGCGCCGCCGCTGAGCAAATCGGGAACGGGAACGCGGATGGTGCGTCCTAAAACCTTCCCAAGCAGATAACCGCTGACATACCAAGTGAACATGGCGACGGGCAATCCCAAAATCAGCACCTGCCCAATGTTCGCCGAATAAAATTCCGAAGCCGCAATCGGGCCGGGGTGGGGAGGCAGGAAAACGTGCATCACCGAAAACGCGCCGATAGACGCCAGAGCATAAGGCAATACGTCCTGCTTCATGCGCCGCGCCGTCGCGAAGACAATCGGCAGCATCACCACCAATCCCGCATCAAAGAAAATCGGGAAACCGAAAATCAGCGACGCCACGCCCAAAGCAAACGGCGCACGTTTTTCGCCGAACATCCGAATCAGCGCATCCGCCAGCGACTGCGCCCCGCCCGAAGTTTCCACCAGCCGCCCGAGCATCGCGCCCAAGCCGACCAGCAAAGCCACGCTGCCGAGCGTACCGCCGAAGTTTTTCAGTAGGACATCGTTCACAATCTTATCCATCGGCAGCCCCGTCGCCACCGCCGTCAGCAGGCTCACCGACACCAAGGTCAACAGCGCATGAACACGCAGTTTCACAATCAACAGCAAAATCAGCACAATCGCCATCGCCGCAATACCCAGCAGCCAGCCCGCGCTCAAAGTCTGAGTCCAACCATCCATTTTGAAGCCTTTCTTTGTAATCAGAATACAAGGTAGTTAAGGTTTTTCAAACGTATCAAATAGACCATAGCATGATTTGCAACGGGGCGGTATTGTGGGTTTTCGGATGGGTTTAAGTATTTATTTTTTCAAATGGATTTGAATAATGAGAGTAAGTCGGGCGGTGTCATTTACTCTTGTGAAGAGAGGGAGGGTCATCTGAAAACGTAGTTTGCTTTCATGAACAAAGGAGGTGGGCGTGGATATTTTCTATTTTTCTAATTCGACATGAATTCAGAACAAGAAAACAATTTCTTTCTTAAATACAATGGTTTTTCAAAATTTTGGTCTGATGGGGCTAACATACTGCAATACTTGTTGACCGGTATGGCGTGGGCTTTACCCGCAGAAAAACGCTTATGTGGGATTCAAATCATTATGTTCAGCCCCTAGATTACTGGCTCTCAAACTTGGCCAAAACAAAAAACGTCGTCTGAAAATTTTCAGACGACGCTTTTATTATTGAATCAAGGCTTATTCTGCGGCAGGTTTTACCGTGTTGCGGACATCGCCGCTTTTTTCTTTGTGTTTCAGCACTGCACGGTCGAGCTTGTCCATCAGAACATCAATGGCGGCGTACATATCTTGTTCAACGGCCTCGACGTGGAGGTCTTTGCCCGCCAGATGGATGTCTGCTTCAGCCTGTTGATTGAGTTTTTCCACGGAAAGGGTGATGGTAACGGAAATGGCGTTGGCTGCATGGCGGTTGATGCGTTCCAATTTTTCGGAAACGTAGTTTTTGATGGCCTCGGTAACGTCGAAATTCAGACCGGTGATTTTCAGATTCATAATACAGCTCCTTCGGTGGGGTTCAGTCCGTCAGAAACGGAACGGGAAAACTGCGGTTTAAAACTGTCATTCGGTAAGTTTGCGTTTGTGTGCCGGCGGGATGTCGAGCGACTCCCTGTATTTGGCGACGGTGCGGCGGGCGATGTCTATGCCCTGTTGTTTGAGGAGGCGGACAAGGGTTTCGTCGGAATGGGGCTTGCTGCTGTCTTCGTTTTCGATAATCTGCCCCAAAACGGCTTTAATCGCGCCTTGGCTCAGGCCTTCTTTGTCGCCTTCGGAATTGACTGCCTGTGTGAAGAAATAGCGTAACGCAAATAGTCCGCGCGGGCAAGACAAATATTTTTGGTTGGCGGCGCGCGAAATGGTGCTTTCGGCAAGCCCCAATTCGGCGGCTGCGTCTTTCATAAGCATGGGTGCGAGTCCGATTTCGCCGAAGATGAAGAAGTCTTCCTGATTTTTGACGATGTATTCAGCAAGGCGGATGACGGTGCTTTTGCGCAGTTCGAGAGAGTCGATGCGCTGCTTGGCTTCGTTGATTTTTTCTTTCCATTCGGGCGCGCCGTCTTCTGCGGATTTCATGAGTTCGCAGTATTCGCGGTTGAGTTGCAGTTTGGGCCAGGCGGCTTCGTTGCCGATGACTTTCCAGCCGTCTTTGCCTTCTTTGACCCAAACGTCGGGCTGGATGTAGGCGGTCGGTTCGGAGGAGGCGAAACCGTAGGCGGGGTAGGGGTTGAGCGTGGCGATGATGTCGAGTGCGGCTTCTATGGTTTCGCTGTCGATTTCGGGAAAGAGTTTGCGGAAGCGGATGATGTTTTGTTTGCGGTTTTTGCCCAAATCGTGCAGCGAACTTTGGATGAGGTGGGCGGCCGCCTGACGCGCGGGGCTGGCGGGCAGGCGTATGAGTTGGAGCATCAGGGATTCGGTCAGGTCGGCGGCGGCAACGCCGGGCGGGTCGAAGGTCTGCAAAAGGTCGAGGGCGTTTTGCAGCTCGTCTTCGTCCAGCATCCATTCCAAGGGCGTGTTGTCGATAAGGTCTTGAATGCTGTCGGTGAAATAGCCTTGGTCGTCAAGGAAGTCGATAAGGATATGGACGTAGGCGGCTTCTTTGTCGGAAAGGGGGTGTTCGCACACTTGGGCGTGCAGGTATTGGTTGAAATCTTCTTCTTTGGCGATGTTGAGCCACGCGTCTTCGGCATCGTCGCCGCCGAGGTGGTTGCTGCGCGGCATGGTGGTGCCGTGATTGAACTCTGCGTCGGCAAATTCGTCGGCTTCGGGACGTTCGAGCAGGGGATTGTCCTGCAACCAGTCTTCGACCTCGCGTTCGAGTTCGATGCCGGACATTTGCAGGATGCGCAGGGATTGTTGCAGACGTTGGTTGAGTTGTTGGGTCTGCCTGAGTTTGAGGCCGAGTAAGGTCATGGTGCAATGTATGTTGATTGTTTTTTATATTTCGGACGGCATTTGTCCTCGGGTTTGGTTCGATGGCAAAGAGGTCGTCTGAAAAGGTTTTATGGTGTGTTTAGCGTTTTGGGGAACGCTGTTTTTTTATTCGATATGTGTATTTCAACACTTTACACTTCATGCGTCAACTTACTTTGGGTGGTTTCGTCATTTAAAAAAACCGCACAATTGATTGTGCGGTTTGTCATGGTCAGTATTTGAAATCAGTATTTGAAGTTTTCGCCGAGATAGACGGAGCGGACTTGTTCGTTGTTGACCAAGTCGTCCGGCTTGCCGGAGGCGAGGACGGTGCCGTCGCTGATGATGTAGGCCCTGTCGCAGATGCTGAGGGTTTCGCGTACGTTGTGGTCGGTAATGAGTACGCCGATGCCGCGCGATTTGAGGAAGTCGATGATTTTTTGGATGTCGATGACGGCAATGGGGTCGACGCCGGCAAAGGGTTCGTCCAAGAGGATGAAGCGCGGCTGCATGGCGAGTACGCGGGCGATTTCGACGCGTCGGCGTTCGCCGCCGGACAGGGAGGGGGCGGGGTTGTGGCGCAGGTGGCCGATGTTGAGATCGGCAAGCAGTTTTTCGACTTCGCCGTCGATGCGGCTTTTGTCTTTGGTGCTGATTTCTAAAATGGCGCGGATGTTTTGTTCGACGGTCATTTTGCGGAAAATCGAGGCTTCTTGGGGGAGGTAGCCGACGCCGAGGCGGGCGCGTTCGTGTATGGGCAGGTGGCGCAGTTCTTGTCCGTCGAGGGTAACGCTGCCTGCATCGGCGGCGATGAGTCCGACGATCATGTAAAAGCTGGTGGTTTTGCCTGCGCCGTTGGGGCCGAGCAGGCCGATGACTTCGCCGCTTTCGATTTCGAGGGAGAAGCTTTTGACGACTTGGCGTTTTTTGAAACTTTTTTGCAGGTTTTGAACGACGAGGCGGCTGGTGTTTTCGCTCATAAATGACTCTTGGTTCGGAGGTCGTCTGAAAATATTGTTTGGTTTTTTTTGCTGCTTTGGTTTTCAGACGACCTTTTGTGTTGTCAGATATTGGTTATTTGGTTTTTTGGGTGCTGGACGGCTGGATGACGACGCTGACCCTGCCGGATTTGGCGGCGGATTTGGCACCTGATTTGGAGCTGCCGTTGATGGTATAGACTTCGGTTTTGGTGTTGTAGGTGATGACTGCGCCTTCGGCAACGTCGCCGCCGCGTTGGACTTTGGCGTTGCCGGTCAGGGTAACGAGGTTGATGGCGGAGGAGTAGGTTACGTTGTTGGCTTGTCCGTTAACCGTGCCTTTGTTGTCGTCGAGCGTCTGGCTGAAGCGGACGGGCGAGCCGCTGGCTTTCATAAACTGTTCGCCTTTGTCGTTGCGGGAGACGTTGACGCTGCCGGCGCGGATGTTGAGCGTGCCTTGTTTGATGATGACGTTGCCGGTGAAGGTGGTGCTTTGGTTGTTTTGGTCGAGCGAGCCTTGGTCGGCTTCAATCTGTATCGGCTGCTTGCTGTCGCTTTGCAGGGCGTAGGCGGGGGCGGTGGCGAAAAATGCGGTTAAAACACATGCCTTACATATTTTTTGTATCATAAATCGTGGCTTTCACTCTGGATGGGAAGTTCAACAAACCTTTTTTGTGGTCATACGTCAGACCTTCGGCGCTGCCGCTCGATTCGCCGTATTGGAAGGTAACGGGCGTGTCGGTTTGGGCGTATTGCGATTCGGTATCGACGTGCAGGAGATCGGTTTTGACGACGCCTGCCTTCCGCTTGGCATCGGCGGCTTTGGTCAGGACGACGTTGTGTTTGAACAGGAGTTGTTTGGTTTGGGTGTTGTATACGGCTTCGTCGCTGCCGACGTCGTAAAGCCGGCTGCCTTCTTGGAAGAAGACGAGGTGCGGCAGCTCGAAATGGACGTCGTTGCTTTCGGGAAACTGTTTCGCCCCTTTTGCGCTCAGATGCTCTTTCAGACGACCTTGTTCGTCAAACCGCCGCCCGTCTATGCCGTCCATCGTATATTGCGGCTGGTTGGGGTTGAGTTTGACTTCTTCAATGTCGATTTCGCTGATGCGCCCCAGCCATGCCGACAATCCGCCGAGCGCGACCGCCAGCACCAAAGGGAATGCGATTCCGTACCGCCATCTTACTTTCATTTGATGTACTCGTTCAAAGCCGCGCCCAGCGTACCTTTTGCGCGCATAATCAGGTCGCACACTTCGCGCACCGCGCCTGCGCCGCCCGCCTGTTTCGTAATATAGGCGGCGTGTTGCAGCGTAAACCAATGCGCATCGGGAACGGCAACCGGCAATCCGCAGCGCACCATCACCGGCAAATCGACCACGTCGTCGCCGACAAAGGCGCACTCGGCTTCTTCTACGCCTGCCTGCGCGCGCAATTCTTCATAGGCGGCGCGTTTGTCCGAAATGCCTTTGAAGTAGTAATTTATGTCCAACTGTTTGATGCGGATGCCGACGGAGGGCGCATCCCGACCTGTGATAACCGCAGTCTGCACGCCACTTGCCTGAAGCATCTTCAAGCCGTGTCCGTCCAGGGTGTGGAACGATTTGATTTCTTCGCCGTCGTCGCGGATAAAGATGCGGCCGTCGGTCAAAACGCCGTCCACATCCAATATCAGCAGCTTGATATGCGCCGCGCGCTGTTGCAGCTCGGGGTCTAAGGTTTGCATAGTGTTTCCTTGCGGATTGCTAGGTTTCAGACGACCTATTCTAACATAAAGGTCGTCTGAAAACGGTTAGCCTGTGTTTGTGGGTATTAATGCGGTTTAACGGTCATGGGGCTGCTTTATAAATAGTTTTATAATATGTGTCTGTCGGGTAAAGGTCGTCTGAAAACCTGAGATTTGGGTTTTCAGACGACCTTTTGATATTGAAGCCAGATTGATTTGATACTGTAACACCGTGTTTCAAGAAAACATTAATCGTGCCCGTGCATTTTCAGTTCGCTCAAGCCGGGGAGGTCGGCGAAGCTGCGTTCGCGGACGATTTGGCAGAAGTTGTCGAGATAGCTTTTGTCGGCGTCTTCGGTGCGCGTGGCGGCGTAGAGTTCGCTTTGCAGGCCGTTGGCGGTGATTTGGCGGTGGACGACGTAGCCTTTTTCGAGATAGGGCATGACGGTCCAGTAGGGCAGGGCGGCGATGCCGCGTTTGCTGGCGACGAGTTGGATGATGGCGATGGTCAGTTCGCTGCGGCGGCGCGGCGGGTTAATGCCTTTGGGTAACAATATTTTTTTGGGCAGGTCGAGCATTTCGTCGGGAACGGGATAGGTGATGAGGGTTTCGCCGATGAAGTCTTCTGCTTCCCAAACGGTTTTGGCGGCAAGCGGGTGGTCTTGGGCGCAGATGCCGACCATTTCGTAGGCAAACAGGGGGCGGAAGCTGATGCCGTTTTGCTTTTCGGCTTCGGATACGATGGCAAGATCGGCACGGTGTTGCAGCAGGAGTCCGACGGGGTCTGCCTGAAAGCCGGAAACGATGTCCAATTCGACTTGCGGCCACATGGGGCGGAATTCGCCCATCGCGGGCATGAGCCAGTCGAAACAGGTGTGGCATTCGACTGCCAGCCGCAACTCGCCTGCTTCGCCTTCGATGATGCGGGCGAGGTCGCGCTCGGCAGCAGAAACTTGCGGGAGGAGTTCGCGTGCGAGCCGCAACAGGCGTTCGCCGGCGGGTGTGAAGCGCAAGGGCGTGGATTTGCGCTCGAACAGGGGCGTGTCGTAATAGTTTTCAAGCGCGCGGATTTGGTGCGAAAGGGCGGATTGAGTCAGGAAGACGCGCTTGGCGGCAAGGGATACGCTGCCGGTTTCTTCGAGTGCCAGCAGGGTTTTGAGATGGCGCAGTTCGATGATGGAATCCATTGGTTTTTATGCTTTCAGACGACCTTTTGAAACGGGCAATATTAAAATATTTCATGCCGGGGTGTAAATGCGGGCGCGTGTTGAACGGCATGGGGATTGGGACGCGTCAGGGTTTGCGGTTAGAATGTGGGTCCGATTTTGTATGAATATGGTGAATTGACTTGGAGCGGGGATGGCGTTGTTTCGCCTTGTCCTGTGAAATTCAATCCGCTATGTGTTGAAAGGAATGATATGGCGAAACGCAACGATATTTTGGCGTGGTGCGACGAGGTGTTGCAGGTCGGCATGTTCAAAGACTATGCGCCCAACGGTTTGCAGGTCGAGGGCAGGGCGGAAGTCGGCAAAATAGCGACATCGGTAACGGCAAGCAAGGCAGCGGTCGATTTTGCTGCAGGGCAGGGCGCGGATATGCTTTTGGTGCACCACGGGATGTTTTGGAAAAGCGAGCCGGTAACGATTACGGGCTGGAAAAAAGTGCGCATCGAAACATTATTGCAACACCAAATCAATATGGCGGGCTACCACCTGCCGCTGGATGCGCACCCTGTGTTGGGCAACAACGCGCAGCTTGCCGATAAGTTGGGTTGGGAAGTCGAAAGGCAGTTCGGCGAACAGAACCTGTTGAATATAGGTCGTCTGAAAACGCCGCAGACTTTGGCTGAATGGTTGCAACACATTGCTGCAACGCTGGGACGGCAGCCCGTAGCCGTCGGCGATATGTCGCGCGAAATCAAACGCATCGCATGGTGTACCGGCGGTGCGCAGGGATTTTTTCAGACGACCATAGACGAAGGTGTCGATGCTTATCTGACCGGAGAAATCTCGGAATCGCAGTTTCACCTTGCCAATGAAACAGGCGTTGCGTTTGTCAGCGCGGGACACAATGCGACGGAGCGTTACGGCATCCGCGCCCTGGGCGAAGCCGTGGCACAGCATTTTGAGTTGGAAGTCTGTCATTTCGACGAAGATAATCCCGCTTAAGCCTTGATAATCGTCATGAAAATTTACCTTAATTTAAATAATGCTTTGAGTATCACGGCAAACTAGGTAGAATTACATCGTTTAATGGCTCGGTATTCCCAAAATTTTAGGACGACTGAATAATGGATAATCAAGAAATCAATAGCGGTCGCCGCCGCTTTCTGACGCTGGCTACGTGCGGCGCGGGCGGTGTGGCGGCTTTGGGCGTAGCTACGCCTTTCGTGGCAAGCTTTTTCCCGTCGGAAAAAGCCAAGGCCGCAGGTGCTGCCGTCGAAATCGATGTCAGCAAAATCGAATCCGGACAAATGTTGACTGCCGAATGGCAAGGTAAACCGATTTGGGTGGTTAACCGTACCGATCAGCAGCTCAAAGACCTGAAAAGTTTGAACGGCGCGGTTGCCGACCCTAATTCCGATGCGGATCAACAGCCCGAATATGCTAAAAACGAGACCCGTTCGATTAAGCCGAACATCCTTGTAGCCATCGGTATCTGTACCCACTTGGGCTGTTCTCCGACCTACCGTCCAGACGTTGCCCCCGCGGATTTGGGTGCAGACTGGAAAGGCGGTTTCTTCTGCCCTTGCCACGGTTCGAAATTCGACATGGCAGGCCGCGTATATAAAGGTGTTCCTGCACCGACCAACCTGGTTGTTCCGCCCTACAAATATCTGAGCGATACGACAGTCTTGGTAGGCGAAGACTAAAAATAAGGAACGATAATTATGGCAAACCAAACCAATAGCAAAGCAAAAGCATTGTTAGACTGGACGGATGCTCGTTTCCCTCTGTCTAAAATGTGGAATGAGCATTTGGCTCAATACTACGCGCCGAAGAACTTCAACTTCTGGTACTACTTCGGCTCTTTGGCTCTGCTCGTCCTCGTGATTCAAATCGTCAGCGGTATCTTCCTGACCATGAACTATAAACCGGACGGCAACCTGAACGCCTATCACCTGCCTGCTGCCTTTACCGCAGTAGAGTACATCATGCGCGACGTGTCCGGCGGCTGGATTATCCGCTATATGCACTCCACAGGCGCATCTTTCTTCTTCATCGTCGTATACCTGCACATGTTCCGCGGCCTGATTTACGGCTCGTACAAAAAACCGCGCGAATTGGTGTGGATTTTCGGTTCCCTGATTTTCCTAGCATTGATGGCCGAAGCCTTTATGGGCTACCTGCTGCCTTGGGGTCAAATGTCCTTCTGGGGCGCGCAGGTGATTATTAACCTGTTCTCCGCCATCCCTGTCATCGGTCCTGATTTATCCACTTGGATTCGCGGCGACTTCAACGTTTCCGACGTTACCCTGAACCGCTTCTTCGCACTACACGTTATTGCCGTACCGCTGGTGTTGCTCGGTTTGGTCGTGGCACACATCATCGCCTTGCACGAAGTGGGTTCGAACAACCCTGACGGCGTGGAAATCAAGAAACTCAAAGATGAAAACGGCGTTCCGCTCGACGGCATTCCTTTCCATCCGTACTACACCGTCAAAGACATCTTGGGCGTTGTCGTATTCCTGATTGTTTTCTGCTCCGTATTGTTCTTCGCCCCTGAAGGCGGCGGCTACTTCCTTGAAGCTCCGAACTTTGATGCGGCAAACGCGCTGAAAACACCGCCGCACATTGCACCAGTATGGTACTTTACCCCGTTCTACGCCATTTTGCGTGCGATTCCTTCATTCCTCGGTACTCAGGTTTGGGGTGTAATCGGTATGGGTGCGGCAGTTGTCCTGATTGCCCTGTTGCCTTGGTTGGATAAAGGTGAGGTGAAATCCGTCCGCTATCGCGGCCCAATCTTCAAAACTGCGTTGGTTCTGTTCATCATTGCCTTTATCGGTTTGGGTATTTTGGGTGCGATGGTAGCAACCGATACCCGTACTTTGGTTGCGCGCATTCTGTCTGTCGTCTATTTTGCATTCTTCCTGGGTATGCCGTTCTATACCAAACTGGATACAAACAAACCGGTTCCGGAACGCGTAACCATGAGCACCACTAAACAAAAAATCATGTTCTTTGTTTATGTCGGTATTACCGCAGTGGGTGCTTACCTGTTTGCAACCAATATCTGATGAGGGCAGCGAAAATGAAACATACCCTGAAAAACTGGTTTGCTGCCTTGTTATTGGCAGTGCCTATGAGTGCCGCCGTCGCCAGCGGTGGCGGACACTATGAAAAAGTCGAGATTGACCTGCGCGACCAAGTCAGCTTGCAGCGCGGTGCTCAAATTTTCACCAACTACTGCTTATCCTGCCACTCGGCAAGCGGTATGCGCTTCAACCGTCTGAAAGACATCGGTTTGACTGATGAAGAAATCAAGAAAAACCTGATGTTTACGACAGACAACGTCGGTGATGTCATGTTGGCGGCGATGAATCCTAAAGATGCTGCCAAATGGTTTGGTGCGGCTCCTCCGGATCTGACGCTGATTGCCCGTTCTAAAGGCGCGGATTATCTGTATGCCTATATGCGCGGCTTCTATAAAGATCCGACCCGTCCGAACGGTTGGAACAATGTCGTATTCGACAAAGTCGGCATGCCCCACCCCTTGTGGGAGCAACAAGGCGTTCAAGCGGTTGAGCTGGATGCCAAAGGTCAGCCGGTCATGGTGAAAGACGAACATGGCGAATTGAAACCCAAGCTCTATTGGGAATCTACCGGCGCACACAGCCGTCGTTTGCCAAACGGCAAAGTCGTCCAAACAGAGTACGATGCTTATGTACGCGATTTGGTGAACTATTTGGTTTACATGGGTGAACCGGCGCAGCTCCAGCGCAAACGTACAGGCTATATCGTGTTGATGTTCTTGCTTGCGGTGATGCTGCCTCTGGCATACTTCCTGAAAAAAGAATATTGGAAAGACGTTCACTAAACAGCCGTCTTAAAAAGGCAAACCCAAAAAGGGTTTGCCTTTTTTATGATTAAAAAATCAATAGGTTGGATTTCGCGTATTTCAAATATATTCAGACGACCTTTATAGTGTGGCAGTGATGATTAGTCGGCAGGGAATGGCGGCTGATAATATTTTAATGCTCGTTTGAACCTGATCATAGAATCCAAGTTCTGCATACGATCATCGGTATGTTCCGTCTGATTTGGCTTTGGCACACACATTGCAGTCGGGATTTTGAGTGAAGAGGAATTCTTGCCATTTGCCGGTAAGTGCGTTGTAAGTTTTCAGTTTGCCGTGTGCCGGTTCGCCTACGCCGGTGAGGAGTTTGAGGGCTTCTGCGGCTTGGGTGGCGCCGATGATGCCGACCAACGGAGAAAATACGCCGAACAGGGCGCAAGCGCCGTCATCGGCGGTATCTCCGTCAAACAGGCAGGCGTAGCAAGGGCTGTCAGGTAAATCGGGGCGGTACACGGCGATTTGTCCTTCAAAACGCACGGCAGCGCCGGAAACCAGCGGGGTACGGGTGGCGACGGCGGCGCGGTTGATGGCTTGGCGGGTGGGGTAGTTGTCAGTGCAGTCGAGGACGATGTCGGCGGTATGCATGAGCTCGGTCAGGCGGGTTTCGTCCAGTTTTTCGGTCAGTGCGGTAATGTCGCACGCGCTGTTGACGGCTTTCAGACGACCTGCCATCACTTGCGCTTTGGCTTGTCCGATGTCGGCTTCGGTGAAGGCGGTTTGGCGTTGGAGGTTGGTATCGTCTATGGTGTCGTGATCGGCGATGATGAGTTTGCCGACGCCTGATGCGGCAAGATACGGGAGGGCTGCCGCACCCAGTCCACCGCAGCCGATGACGAGGATGCGGGCGGCAAGGATTTTTTCCTGTCCTTCGATACCGATTTCGTCGAGAAGGATGTGGCGGCTGTAACGGAGCAGTTGGTGGTCGTTCATGATGAGGTCGTCTGAAAGAGGTTGTATCGGGGAATTTTATAGCAAATGGGATTTGGAAAGATACAGTAGATTTGTGCGGAAACGGAGATTCCTATTAATGGGATTCTATGCCGGCAAACTTTGTTTTCATCAAGAATGGTTATTATTCGAATAAATATTGTCTCTTTTTGTAGTAAATGTTATCGTTAGCACGATTTTTGGTTTGTATCAGAATTTTATTAAGGTGTTGCCTGATTTATTTTCAGACGACCTTGATTGCCATAACAGCAATTTTGCCCCTTGCCATATCCTGAAAGGATGGGGTATTTAGGATGAGATTGTTTTAAAAGACGCCGAAATTCAAAGTGTCCCCTCATGTTGAAAGAGGGGGAAGATGCATTACATTGCCGAACATGGCTGTTGCCGTGTTTTAAATATTTCACATTTTTCCCTTATGTCCGTCAAACCTTTATCTTTAAATTTAATCAACTGCTTTGTGCTGGTGGTGCTGTTTGTCGTCAGTCTGTCGGTGGGCGTCGGCGATTTCCGCTGGGCGGATGTGTTTCGCTGGACTTTGTCTGACAGTACGGAACTGATGCTGGTCAGCCGCCTGCCGCGCACGTTTGCGATTGTGCTGACGGGGGCATCGATGGCGGTGGCGGGGATGATTATGCAGATTTTGATGCGCAACCGTTTTGTCGAGCCGTCTATGGTGGGCGCAAGTCAGAGCGCGGCGTTGGGTGTGTTGGTGATGACGCTGATGTTTCCGGCTGCCGGGCTGACGGCGAAAATGTCGGTGGCGGCTGCGGCGGCGTTGGCGGGGATGCTGGTGTTTATGATGCTGATACGCCGTTTGCCGCCGACGGCGCAGTTGATGGTGCCGCTGGTGGGGATTATTTTCGGCGGCGTTATCGAGGCGGTGGCGACGTTTATCGCGTATGAGTTTGAGATGATGCAGATGTTGAGCGTGTGGCAGCAGGGCGATTTTTCGGGCGTGCTGTTGGGGCGTTACGAATTGCTGTGGCTGACGGGCGGCTTGGCGTTGACGGCGTATTTGATTGCCGACCAGCTGACGATTTTGGGCTTGGGCGAGACGGTGAGCGTGAATCTGGGTCTGAACCGGACGGCGGTGTTGTGGGTCGGCTTGGTGATTGTCGCGCTGATTACGTCGCTGGTGTTGGTAACGGTCGGCAATATTCCGTTTATCGGGCTGGTCGTGCCGAACATCATCAGCCGCCTGATGGGCGACAAGCTGCGCCAAAGCCTGCCTGCGGTGGCTTTGCTCGGCGCGTCGCTGGTGCTTTTGTGCGATATTTTGGGACGCGTGATTGTGTTCCCGTTTGAGATTCCGGTCTCAACCGTGTTCGGTGTGTTGGGTACGGTGTTGTTCTTGTGGATTTTGTTGAGGAAGCCTGCCCATGTCGTCTGAAAACAAGCGTAGCGCGCTTCGCTCGAACAAGGTTGCGTTTATGCAGGGTTCTTCCCGTCCGCTGTGGGCGGCGTTTATCTTGCTGCTCGCTTGTTGCACCTTGTTCCTGACTTTGAACATCCAAGGCGATTGGGATTTTGTGTTGCAGCTGCGGCTGACCAAACTGGCGGCTTTGCTGCTGGTGGCGTATGCGGTCGGGGTTTCGACTCAGCTTTTCCAAACGTTGACGAACAACCCGATCCTTACGCCTTCGATTTTGGGCTTCGACTCACTGTATGTATTTTTGCAAACGCTTTTGCTGTTTGCCTTGGGCGGGGTGGGCTATACGTCGCTGCCGCTGACGGGCAAGTTCGGCTTTGAGCTGGTGATGATGATGGGCGGTTCGCTGCTTTTGTTTTACACGCTCATCCGGCAGGGCGGGCGCGATTTGTCGCGCATGATTTTGATCGGCGTGATTTTCGGGATTTTGTTCCGCAGCCTCTCTTCGCTGTTGACGCGCATGATTGATCCGGAGGAATTTACGGCGGCGCAGGCGAATATGTTTGCGAACTTCAATACCGTCCACAGCGAGCTTTTGGGCGTGGGCGCGCTGATTCTGCTGGCGAGCGCGGTGGTGGTTTGGCGCGAGCGGCACCGTCTGGACGTCCATCTTTTGGGGCGCGACCAAACGATTAATTTGGGCATAAACTACACGCGCAATACTTTGTGGCTGCTGCTTTGGATTGCCGCGCTGGTGGCAACGGCGACGGCGGTGGTCGGGCCGGTCAGCTTCTTCGGCCTGCTGGCTGCTGCGCTTGCCAACCATTTTGCCCCGAGCGTGCGTCATAGTGTGCGGCTGCCGATGACGGTGTGCGTCGGCGGCATCCTGCTGGTCGGCGGGCAAACCGTGTTCGAACACCTGCTCGGCATGAAGGCGGTGTTGAGCGTAGTGGTTGAATTTGCGGGCGGGCTGGTGTTTTTATATTTGGTGCTGAAACGCAAGCGGTAGGTCGTCTGAAAACTTTTCCAGCCTGAATTCAGGCGGTAATTCATCATTTCCAGACTGTATTTTGATTTTGTACACCCTTTAAATTTAATAGGGGGCGTGAAACTAAATATTGAGTTTATACTCATAGTAAACATCACTGAGATTACTATCAGGTATGAGTTATGAGTAAAGTGTTGAAATACCGTCCTGATTTGGACGGGATACGGGCATTGGCCGTTTTATCCGTCATCGTATTTCATATCGATCCCCAATGGCTGCCGGGTGGTTTTTTGGGTGTGGATATGTTTTTCGTGTTGTCGGGATATTTGATCACGACCATTATCAGCCGCGAGATTCGCGACGGCAGTTTTTCGTTTCTCGAGTTTTACAAACGCCGCGCCAAACGCATCTTGCCTGTCTTTGCCTGTGTATTGCTTTGCACGACGGTCGTTGCCGCCATTTTCTTTTTGTCTTTCGATTTGCGCCAATACGTCAAATCCGCCGTCTATGCCTTGCTGTTTGCCGCCAACCTGTTCTTTGCCCGCCGCGGCGGCTATTTTGATGCGGATGCGACGGAAAAGCCGTTGCAGCACATTTGGTCGCTGTCGTTGGAAGAACAGTTTTACTTTATTTTCCCCGCGTTGCTGATTTTGTTTTTCCGTATCAGCAAACGGCGCAATGTGCGGACGTTTATCCTTTTGCTGATTGTCATCAGCCTGTTTTCCGCGCTGTTGCCGACTTTGGGCATGGAGGCGTATTTCCTGCCGCATGTGCGCGCTTATGAGCTGCTGGTCGGTTCGCTTTTTGCCTTCATTCCGCCTGCCGAACAAAACGATAAAGCCAGTACGCCGCTGTTCGGATGGCTGATGATGGCGGTCATCGCCGCCACGCTGGTGTTGCCCTACGGCGTCCTGCCCGGCGCGGGAAATATCGAACGGCTGCTTTGCTGTCTGGCGGTCGGCGGTTTGATTTATTCGGGCAAATCATTGCAGATGCAGGAAGGTTTCAATACGTCCAAACTGTTGAGCCTCAAGCCCGTAGTGTTTATCGGGTTGATTTCGTATTCGCTGTATTTGTGGCACTGGGTGGTGTTGGCGCTCATGCGCTACATTTATATGGACGCGCAGCTTCCGCTTGCCGCATCGGCATTGGCTGTCATCATCATGCTGCTGTTGTCGGTGTTGTCTTATTATTTTGTGGAAACGCCGGCGCGGAAGGCGAAGAATTTTACGACGGCGAAATTCAAATGGAGTATGGCGGCTTATTTCGCGCTGCTGATTCCTGCGGCAACCTACCTGATGACCGCCAAACCCGCCGCGTTTGAAAGCAGTTTGTACAAGGCCGATGAAAGCAAAATTTGCGCGGACACGCTGACCAAAACCGATTGCGCCGTCGGCGCGGCAAACCAAAAACCTGAAGTTTTGGTCATCGGCGACTCGCATGCCGCCCATTTGAGCCCCTTCCTCGACATTGTCGGCAAAAAAGAAGGCTGGTCGGCAGACGTTATCACGTCCAACAGCTGCGCCACCGCGTTCGGATTCGTCCTGCCCGACAGCGACCGCCGCGCTGACCGCTGCAATCCGTATAACAGGTTTATCGAACAAAAAACCAAAGACTATCCTGTCATCATCATTTCGCAACGCTGGTTCCTCCATACCGCCAAACCGGAATTTTTGGAACGGTTCAACACAATGCTGGAGGATTTGGTGAAGGCGGGCAAAAAAGTGTACGTTTTGGCCGATACGCCTATGGACGGGCAGTTGCCGTTGCGGCGTTATTATCTGAGACAAAAGCTCGGCATCGACATCAATTATGTTTCAGAGGATAAAAAGGCAGAAATCCGCGATTCCGCCAAGTCGGAAGACGAAGTCGAAAAAATCGTGAAGCAGCACCGCGGCGTGCAGTGGGTGGACTTTATGCAGTACATCCCCGCGGACAAACTTATAGACGGGCTGCCGGTGTATTTCGATACCAACCACCTCAACCCGTTCGGTTCAAGTAAAATTGCCGAAATGTTTATCAACGATAAACGCACCCTGTTGAAATAAGCACAAAGGTCGTCTGAAAACAGATTCAGACGACCTCTTTAAAGCAAAAGGATACCGTATGACTCAAGAACACTTTCCCGAATTTTTCGAGCAAGCCCCGACGCTGACCGTCCAAGACGCGCTCGCCGAATTTCTCGGCGCGGCAGAGGAGGGCATCATGCAGTATCGCTACGCCGATGCCGTCCGCCTGTGCGGACACTCCTGCCCCACCGTTGCAGGCGCGTACCTCATGACGCTTAAAGGCCTGAAAGCACTTTACGGCAGCGATCTGCCGAAGCGCGGCGGAATCGAAGCCGCCATGCAGGGCGCGCGCGACGAAGGCACGGTCGGCGTTACCGCATCCGTCGTCCAACTCTTAACCGGCGCCGCTCCCGAAACCGGCTTCGGCGGCGTCGGCCCGCAAGGACGCTTCGTCCGTCGCAACCTGTTGAGTTTCGATGCCGACATCGAAGGCACGCTGACCCTGCGCCGCAAAGACAACGGTAAAACCGTCGCCGTCAGCCTCAACGCCGCCATGCAGCCCTTCGCCCCCGAAATGCGCGACATCATGCCCAAAGCCGTCAGCGGCACCGCCACCGTAGAAGAACTCAAACGTTTCGGCGAACTCTGGCAGGCGCGTGTTAAAGCCTTCTTGATTGATTTGGCAGACAATCCCCAATTCGTCATCGTTCGCGAAATCTGAAGCCCATCCTTTTCAGACGACCTCTCATGTTCGGAGGTCGTCTGAAAACAAATCCACACATCACACCCATCATGATTACCATCCGCAACGTCAGCTTCCACATCGGCGGCAACCCCATCCTCAACAACGTCAGCCTCGACATCCCCGAAGGCGGCATCACCGCGCTCATCGGTCCAAACGGCGCAGGCAAATCCACGCTCCTCTCCTTCATGGCGCGCCTCCGCCCGCTGGAACAGGGTAGCATCAGTTACGCCGGCAAAGATGTTTCGACCACGCCCACCGCCGAGCTGGCAAAAACGCTCTCCATCCTGACCCAAGAAAACAGCGTCATGAGCCGCATTACCGTGCGCGACCTGCTCATGTTCGGGCGTTACCCCTACCACCAAGGCAGGCCGACCCCCGAAGACCTCGCCATCGTCGAAAACGCACTTTCTGAGTTCAAACTGGACAGCTTCGCCAACCGCTACCTGACCGAACTCTCCGGCGGACAACGCCAACGCGCCATGATTGCCATGGTCTTCTGCCAAAGCACCGATTACGTCCTCTTGGACGAACCGCTCAACAACCTCGATATGTACCACGCCCGCGCACTCATGCAGCTGCTTCAACGGCTGACCCGTGAACACAAGCGCACCACCGTCGTCGTCCTGCACGACATCAACCAAGCCGCCGCCTACGCCGACCACGTCATCGCCATGAAAAACGGACAAGTCGCCATGACCGGCACGCCGAACGACATTTTTACTGCTGAAAATATTAAAGATTTGTTTGATATGGATGTGGACGTATTGGACTATCAGGGCAAGAAGCTGGTTATCCATCACGTTTGAGATGCGGATGTGGAAAAGGTCGTCTGAAAAGTTTTCAGACGACCTTCCATCATCAACCTCAACGTAACCCCGTTTTCAGACGACATCAAGCTGCGGCTGAATGTAAAGGGTATTTGATGGGGAATAAGTACGGATGAGTCTGAAAAAGCTTTAGAATGCATCGGCAATAATGAATATTTGTTATTGAAAAACCTACTGACGGGCTTCAATCAGGAAAAGCATGAAGCAGCAAGGGTATGGATGTATCGTTGGCAGCGTTGGACCTTTTGGAAATGGTGTGAGGGATTATATGAACAACTGGAAGCAGTTTATATTTTTTGTAATATTGGCCATAGCTTGTTATCAATTTCTATATTTTTTATCTGATATGTTCCTTCTCGGCTATATCAATAAATACAGTTGGAATTTGAATTTTATTCAGGGGACTTTGAATTTTCTTTCAATATTTCTTCCCTATGTTTTTGTTAGACGAATTTTCAGGAAAACCAATCAAGAAAAGGAAGATGCAAATAATTGAAGTTCGACTTCATGAATTATAGTGGATTAACTTTAAATCAGGACAAGGCGACGAAGCCGCAGACAGTACAGATAGTACGGCAAGGCGAGGCAACGCCGTACTGGTTTAAAGTTAATCCACTATAAAGCCGGTTTCATATTGAACCGGGAGACAGATGGCGAACCGAAATAATAAGGTTCCTGCCGTTATTCCCGCGCGGGCGGGAATCCATAGGAAATTTTACGAAATAGGCGTTTAAAACCATTGCTGAATTCAAAAGCCGATTTCCAGAGCGAGAAGGGCGGCAGGAGGGGCAGTATCTTTCAATCCGCGATGTCCGTTTCGCTCCGCCCCAAAACCATCGCGTCCCCATAGCTGAAAAAACGGTATTCATGTTCGACCGCATGGCGGTATACCGAACGGATGTGTTCCATGCTCGAAAACGCGCTGACGAGCATCAGAAGCGTGGATTTGGGCAGGTGAAAATTGGTAATCAGGCGGTCGATGACGCGGAAGCGGTAGCCCGGCGTGATGAAGATATCCGTGTCGCCCTGTCCCGCTTTCAGACGGCCTGTCTCGCGCGCGGCGGATTCGAGGGCGCGCATGGAAGTGGTGCCGACTGCCCAAACTTTGTTTCCGCGCGCATGGGCGGCTTCGATGGCGGCGACGGTTTCGGGCGGTACGTCAAACCATTCGCTGTGCATTTTGTGTTCTTCGATTTTGTCCACGCGCACGGGCTGGAACGTTCCCGCACCGACGTGCAGGGTCACTTCCGCCGTTTCCACGCCTTTGGCTTTCAGACGACCTAAAAGCTCGTCTGTAAAGTGCAAACCTGCCGTCGGCGCCGCGACCGCGCCCTGATGTTTGGCGTAGACGGTTTGATAACGCTTGTCGTCATCCGCGCCGGCAGCGCGTTCGATATAAGGCGGCAGCGGCAAATGGCCGTTTTGCTCCAGAAGTTCGTAAACGGTTTGTTCGCCTTCAAAACGCAGGCAGAACAGTTCGTCCGCACGCTCCACCATGACGGCACAAATATCGCCTTCAAAAATCAGCTTTGTGCCGGGTTTGGGCGATTTGGACGAGCGGATGTGCGCCAGTGCGGTATGGTTGTCCAAAACGCGCTCTATCAAGGCCTCGATTTTTCCGCCGCTCTCTTTTTGCCCGAACAGCCGCGCTTTCATGACTTTGGTGTTGTTGAACACCAAAACGTCGCCCGCCTCAATATAATCAGGCAAATCGCCGAATACGCGGTCTTGCAGCGGCATATCGGGCAGCGCGACCAAAAGGCGGCTGCTGCCGCGCACTTCAGGCGGATGCTGGGCAATTAATCGGTCGGGCAGGGTAAAATCGAAATCGGAAATGTCCATAATCTTATTTTGATGCTTACAAATTTTGTCAGGCGGTCATTATACGCATTTCCCCGCGGGCTTGGCGTTTCATGCGAAAGGTCGTCTGAAACGCCAAGCCCGCAATATTTTGCGTCCTAACAAGGCAATACGGTATCATTCGTTCTGTTTCAAACGCCACCGCATCAGAGAGAACAACATGAATATCCCCGCCATTTCCGCTGCAATCGAAGCAGTAAAAATCCCCGGCACCGAACGCACGCTCGGCAGTGAAAAAGCCGTCAAACTGTTGGAAGAACGTTCCGACGGCCTCCATATCGGACTGAAATTCGGATTCCCCGTCGGGCATATCGCCGCCGACATCGCCAACAGCCTGCAAGAAGCCGTCATCGGCATCACGGGCGACGCGCATATCCACCTCAGCATCGACACGGAAATCACAACGCACAAAGTACAGCCCGGCGTTGCCACCATCAAAGGCGTCAAAAACATTATCGCCGTTGCATCCGGCAAAGGCGGTGTCGGCAAATCCACCACTACCGCCAATCTTGCCACCGCCATGGCACGCATGGGCGCACGCGTGGGCGTACTGGATGCCGACCTCTACGGTCCCAGCCAACCGACCATGTTGGGCGTACAAGACCGCAAACCTGACCAACAAAACAAAAAACTGATTCCCGTCGAAGCCGACAGCGGCATCCAAGTGATGTCCATCGGCTTTCTGGTCGATACCGACCAAGCCGTCGTTTGGCGCGGCCCGATGGTCAGCCAAGCCTTGCAGCAGTTGATGTTCCAAAGCGAGTGGGACGAAGTGGACTACCTCTTCATCGACCTGCCGCCGGGTACTGGCGACATCCAGCTCACCCTGTCGCAGAAAATCCCCGTAACCGGTTCGGTCGTCGTTACCACGCCGCAAGACATTGCCCTGATTGATGCGCGCAAAGCAGTCGATATGTTCCACAAAGTCAATATTCCGATTTTCGGCGTACTGGAAAACATGTCGGTACATATCTGCTCCAACTGCGGTCATGCCGAAGCTATTTTCGGTTCTGAAGGCGGCAAAAACTTGGCAGGCCGTCTGAATGTCCCGCTGCTCGGACAACTCCCGTTAAGCCTGCCCGTGCGTGAAGCAATGGATGGCGGCACGGCGAAACAGTTGTTTGACGAACATCCCGCCATTGCCAAAATCTACACAGACGCAGCCTTCCAAATCGCACTGACGATTGCAGACAAAGGCAAAGATTTCAGCAGCCGTTTCCCAAAAATTGTAGTGGAATAACGGGCAGAGGTTGTCTGAAAGCCTTTCGAACGGTTTCAGACGACCTTGTGGTGCTGAAGATTATGCAAAAGCGAATAATCAGAAAATCAAATATTTAAAGATTTAATCTTGTTGTTTTGAGAAAATTGCTTGACACGAAAAGTCTCGCCTTCTATAATTCACAGCTTATCGGGTCGTTAGCTCAGTCGGTAGAGCAGCGGACTTTTAATCCGTTGGTCGAGCGTTCGAATCGCTCACGACCCACCACTTTTCCTAAGCCTAAACAATTGTTTAGGCTTTTTTCTTAGCCACCGCCTATCTTGGGGTGTGCCTGTTTTGTGTCGAAACTAAGACCGACACTGTCCAATATAGCCGCGTGTCCGTGCAAATGTTCGGGGGCTAGATGGGCATACTTCTGAACCATCCCGACATTTTCCCAACCGCCCATTTCCTGCAAAGCGGCGAGCGGAACTCCGGCTTGTACCAGCCAACTTGCCCAAGTATGCCTCAGATCGTGCCATCTGAAATCAACAATGCCTGCCTGGGACAATGAGTTTTTCCAAATACGCGAACTGATGCTTTTCACGGGTTTGCCGTTTGGTTGGGTAAAAACAAAAGACGGGTGTTTGCCCATCCGTTTTTGCAATATACCGAGTGCCGTCTGATTCAGGGCAACGCCGATAGCGCGTCCTGCTTTGGCTTCGTCGGCCTCAATCCATGCCGTCTTGCGGCTTAGATTGATCTGCGACCACTTCAGCCCCAATACATTGCGTTGCCGCAAGCCTGTCGCTAAGCTGAACACTGCCATATCGGCCAAATACTCCGGCAGGGCATCAATCAGCCTTTGGGCTTCTTCATGTTTCAGCCAACGGATACGGCGTTTGGCTTCACGATACAGCTTCAACTTCGGCACATTGTCCAGCCAGCCCCATTCTTTTTCCGCCTTATTCAAAATCGAACGGATTAAGGCAAGATAGCGATTTTTGGTACTGTCCGAACAAGTCATGCGGTTGATGGTCTGCATGATGAAATCACGGCTCATATGGTGCAAGAAGACACCTCTGAAATGAACTAGGCAGCGCAACCGGCTGATGTCATCCCTGATGCTTTTCTTGTCCCCCATCTCTTCAATCCACCGAACTGCCGCTTCATCCCACAGCCGTTTCGGTTTTTCGTTGAAATGTTCCTGCTGCCACAATTCATGTTTCAGTTTGTCATGCAGCCTTTGGGCTTCATTTTTGTCTTTGGTGCGAGAAGATTGTCTAATTCTTTGACCGCTGCGCGTTGTGATGTCAATGTAATAGACGCCGTTTTCGCGTTTATAGATCGGCATTTTTGTTCACTCCTACTTTCGAGTGAAGCCAGCAACCGCGCATTTTCCAGTTCGGTCAAAAATGCGTCAAGTGCGGGCTGCGTGATACAGTATTTCCGCCCGGGCATGGAGGCTGCCAAACGGCCGGAGCGGATGTGTTCCCGTATGGTTTCGGGGTGGCATTTACAGTATTGCGCCGCTTCTTTTACGTCATAAGTTTTCATGGCTACCTCACTGTTTCATAGACCGTATAGGGGGCATTTTCCAGCAGCAGCGACAACCGCCGAACTGCCGCATATCGTTTAATACGCGGCTCAAGTACCAAAAAATTGCTCCTGTTGATATAAAACAGCAGGCAGAGATAACCCTGCCTGTCTGTTTCGATTGGAACAAGGCGGTAGTGCGGATACTGTTCGTCCGTCGGCGCGAACAGCCTACCCACTTTCACGGTAACGACCTTTATTCTTGATTCCGATAACATATGAATCCTATACAAATTTTGGAATAAAGAGCCCCAATAGAAGAATTGCAAAAAATATCAATGCAGCGACTAACCAAGAACGATTCATTTTAGCTACCACTTCATCAATATGTGCTTGAGTTTGCTTTGCAATTTTTTGTTGAATGGAACTGGATATTCGTCCTTCGCTTTCGGACAATTCTTTGCCGTACCCTGCCAGCAGATCAGCCAGAATCTGTGCCCGATAGGTTTTCAAATCTTCCGCAATCTGAACCGCTGCTTTCAGCGGTTCTTCGATTTCGGCAGTGATTTCGTCAAAATCCTGACGGGTATGGACACGCTGCTCGGCAAACAGGGCTTTCAGACGGCCTTCCATTATCAGCAGGATGGGAATGATGGGATCGTCCGCCGTCAGCTTTACGCCCGACAGGCGGAATGTTTCTGCAATAATGGCATCTACATCGGCTTGATTCATCATCACTCGCTTCCGTCTGTTTGCTGCGTTGCCAAGAACGGGACTTTATCCAGTTGTTGCCACAAATCGCGCTGTACGGTTTTCAGACGCTGGCGCGGCATCAAGCCAAATGTGTCAGATGTGATTGCTTCGGACAGTGATAAATTTTTACTTGTCATCTCCTCCAGGTCTTTACCGAAAGTGTCGGGATTGCGGTTCGGAATATGTACGATACCTATAATTTGGTCTTTAAATTCTTTATAAACTTTAAATTGGTCAAACGGTTTCTCCTGCTCCACGTTTCCCCGAAAATCGTTCAACCACACAACAACCTCGGCTTTCAGGCTTTTCAGTATCTGTACTAACCCGGTAATACAGTCGTTCAATGCCTGTCCGCCCGTCAGTGGCACATGAATTACCATCCGAACATTATTCTCGGCCAACAACTCCGGAATTGAGTTCTCCGCCATATAGGACATCAACGGCACAAACGTTGCCGCGCCGTTGTCAACAATGGCTATGCCTTCTTCGAACACCAATTTTTCCACCAAACCGTCAAAATTACGCGAATTGATGGTATTGTGTTCCGTCATGATTTTAACCAGCTCGGGTTTGAAAGCCTGATGACGCAGAAAGGTTTGGTTTACAGGGTCTGTATCGAAGCAGAACAGAGGGACAGGCATGGCTGCGGCTGCGGCGTTTTTCAAGTAGTCGGCGGTAAATGCAGCAATCGTAGATTTACCGACCCCGCCCTTACCCTGGGCAATAAAATGGACTTCCTTCATGGCATAACCTTTCGTTTGTAATGATTTTTCACAAAAAGAAACCTGCTCGCCCTTGAACAGGCTTTCGTTTGTAAAAAAGCAGCTCTCACCTTTCGGAAGAGCTGCATAAACTGCTAAACATTATGCCGATGTAGAGCAGGAGTGAAATTTTCAGTGAACATCAACCCAACGACCACCGGTTTTCTCTTCGCCTACATAACGCACCTTGTCGCCAGTGGTTGTCCAACCATGTTCAAAATATGCTTTGCAGTATTGCGGTTTATCGGGACGGACACGGAATTTTTTAACCATCTGACAGTTTTCCTGTTTGGTGTAGTTTCGGCCAAGACGGTTATAGGTTTTCTGTTCGCAAACCTGTTCCCATGCCGGGTAACGCATCATTCGATTCAACTCTTTTGCATCACAACGACCGGCTCCTTCCGCGATGGCATCTACTAATCCAGCCATTTCCCGATTTTCAGAACTTGCCGGACACATCTTCAAGAAGTTCCGACGTGCTTTGAGGGTATCTCCCAATTTCTTGTGTCGGATCGAAAAATAACGCTTAATCGACGGCGCACACTCGCTTGGACGGTCGCCTGACGACAGGCACAAAACCGCCTCGCACGCCAAGCGAGTATCGCCCGTCAGCACATCGTCGGCAAAAGCCGCAGGAGCAGCCCCCAGCATGGCGGCCGCCAGCAAACCCAAAGATTTATTCATACACATACCTTTTAAAAGACCCACCGATGCGGGTATTGAAACCAAAGACGAAAAAAAGGATAATCTGCGTACCCCACGAGATTACCCAATCTCAGAAAAAACCGCTTTCTCAACAAAGCGGTTTTTTCATTGCCATACGACCGTCCGAACTTGGAACTTTCTTCCTTCTTGGACAATGTTCACACATAAATCACCATTGCCCTTCATCAGCAGGTCAACCTGCTGGGCAGCGGCTCTCATGCTTTGATAAGTACCGATGACGATCTGTTTGACGGGCTTTCCGATTTTTTTCATGTTGCTTCCTTTCGCTTTCAGATAAAGTGAAGGTCGTCTGAAACGTTTTCAGACGACCTCAGAATTTAATTGCAGGGCTTCCACCTGCTCCCCGACCTGTTGCCGGTAGTCAGCCCTTAACGTCAGGCAGGACGTTTGATTGATGCTTGCGGCGATACATACGACACGGGAAGCCTCAAGAGTTCGATAAAATAATGTTTATCCTCTAGCCTTTAAAATTCCCCTCAATACAGATTCAACCTCTTGTGTTGCCTCCTCGATGGAAACCTGTTTCTGCCCGAAAATACTGGCGAAGAACGCCTTAACCAGCAGTTTCCGTTCCTCCTTGCTGTAATCGTCTTGGGGAATCACGCCCCGTGAAATCATGCGCTCCAGCATTTCACGTTCTTCCTGATCGCGGCGGTATTCCACTGCATGGCGCAGTTTGACATCTATGTTTGCCTTCAGTCGTACTAAGGCGTCGTTCTCTTGCTTCATTTTGCGTCTCCGTCAAAACAGGCTGAAATGCAGGGCTTCCACCTGCTCCCCGACCTATTGCCGGTAGTCAGCCTTATCAGGGCATCGCTCAAAACGGCAAAGCGCGATAACTGCCATGCCGCCGATTTTTACCCTCCCGCTACTGCTGGTTGTTCACGGGCAAAGTGTTTGTTCACACAACATCACACACGGACGGTATCGGAACCGCTCAGTCTTTTTGCTCCGAGCTGCTGAGTTGCGCGCCGCCTTTTGTGTAGCTAGGCGGTAGAAAAGGTCGTCTGAAACGTTTTCAGACGATCTTGGGAATAGGCGGGCATTTCTTTACCCGTGTTAAGATTGGATTACCACATCTTCTCTTTACACGAAACAAGAAATGCCCATGGAAAAACATTCAAAAGACTTATTTGAAAATATTGCTGTCAGCGTTATTTATTTATCGCTGTTTTTTATACAAATACTGCCACTGTTTGTATTTTTATGCGTATTGTTTTCCGCTTGGCAGTTATGGAAAAACCGCAGTGAGGTCACAAAAAAGTTCAAATGGACATGGAGGTTTTTTGTTACTTCTGCCTTCGCATTATTTGTCGCCAAAATATTCGCGACCCATCATTTCAATCACAAATACGGAATCTATCCCGAATATCTCAATTATTCAATTTCCGTATGGACTGTCATTACCGCAGGTATGTTTTTAACACTTCCAATCTTGTGGCATATACTCAAACTCATGAAAGAGGGTAGAAGAGCTCCCGTGTTTAAATCACTTAAAAAAGGGATATATGCAATAACACTGTGCATGATGTGGGGGCTTCTTATCAAAACGTATGACCAAGCCGTCGAATATGATCGTTGGCTGCTCATGTTGGATGCGTACAGCTATTCAGACTGCAAACCAAATCGGGGCAGTTTTGCCATACGGAAGAATGATACGGTCTGCTATCGGTTCATATTTAACAATCCCATCAAAATAGAGATGCAAGAATACCCATCACTTAAAAAATGAGGAGCAACCGTGGCATGAGCTGACATCCAAGGATGTCCAAATAATTATTTCAGATAAAATCCATACCTGAACGCCGTTGGTTATCGTTATCAAAGCCGATTGCCTGTCGTACTCTTTCCAACCTCGGAATATATGGAAAGAATGTAACAACGCCCATGTTAAAATTATAAACAGCCTGATTTTATTGCAGCAGTCCATCTTATCATTCATCTCCAAATGTGAACTCAGGTGGTAGAAAAGGTCGTCTGAAGCCATCTTCAAACGACCCAAAAACAAAACCCGCTTATTCAGAATAAGCGGGTTTGCAGTATAATCACGTCAGGCGGTCGGACTGCACCGATACGCCCGCACCCTGAGAAAGTCAGGCGTATCACGGCATCGAACCGCCCGAAAGGAGGTGGAGCCTCGTGAAAATAATAAAAATTGCAGTATTAGTTTTGCTTTTATTTGCTTCGATTCCTGCTTGGTAGCAGTCTAAGACAACTTAATATAAAGCAGCCGTCGGTTCTTGGCGCACCCGACGGCTTTATTTTATCCTGATATACAGCCACAGACAACCACATACAGTCATATACAGCACATACAGCCGACAGGTGCTGTCAATTTGCCGATTTCTTCTGACAAAATCCTGCAAACCACCCCTCAAACTCCGCAGCAATCTCATCAATATCGTCAAAATCGCTATCTTTCCAAAGATCGCTGCCTTTCAGATACCACTCAAACTTCCACCAGTAGTCGTTCGCGATGCACGATGTGACGAATGCGTCATCGTGATTCTCACGGTTCGCCTCATAAATTTCCTGTCCCGATCGCACATAAACCGCCGAGCGTTTTTCAAAATGATCACTGATTTCTGCTGCTTTGATTTGCAGGGCTTTAATTTCATCCTTTGTCATATTTGTCATAACCGCACCTTTGAACTATAATAAACTGTCTGATTATTTCGGATGAATCTAAACGGAAACCCACTTGTGCAAGAAGTGGGCTTGGATTTGGATACACCTTTAAAGACGGGTAGAGCCGTCTGAACATTTGGGCATACGCCCTATCGGATTTATCCGATAAATACCCGCTCACGGCGGGGAAAAAGAAAAACCAAATGTATTTTGCAGCTTGTCCGCAGATTATCGCTGCTGCATCGGGATTACGTCCCGATTAAAAAATACGTCCAACTTGCCGCCTGTTACCGGACCCTCTCATCAGGCTACCCGGATGCGCGGCATTTTTTTTGGCAGGTTGAAAGCTGCCCGCAACCGTTTATCCGATTTACCCAAAGGCTCGATCGCCTTTTCTACGCTTGTTGTTTCGGACTTTTTAAGCCGAAATAACTCCGAAGGCCGGTTGCTACGTTCCAAACTGTTAAAGATCAAATTGTTATGTTTAGTATATTTTAAATATACATACCTGTCTATTACAAGTTGACATTTTTCCTAAGAAAATTTTTTACTTATTGATTATTAATGTTTTATTTTCATTTAAAAAAAGAAAGGACATCTGAACCTTGAAACGACCTTTTTGGGGAATTGAAATTGGTGTCCTAGAAATGTGAAAAACAAAAAGGTCGTCTGAACTTTTAGACGACCTTTTTGTTTTGATGAAAATAGTAGCTGTTTATTGCAATATAGGATATAGTTAGCTAACTAAACTAAGTTAAAGGTATTAATCATGTTCCAGGCAAATATCCATCAGGCAAAAACCAATCTCAGCCAATTGATTCAAAAAGCTGAGGCAGGCGAAACCGTCATTATCGCCAAGGCAGGAAAACCCTGCGTTCAATTGACCGGTATTGTCAAACAAGAGCGGAAAGCAGGCGGTCTGAAAAAATTCAGCAATTCCCAAAATACCGATATTTCCAGAATCCTTGAAAGTGATGACGATACCGCAGATTTATTTGAGGCTTCTTCACTATGAGAAAGATTCTGTTAGATACGCACGTTTTACTGTGGTGGCTGATGGATGATGACAAATTAGGCGAAAATGCCCATAAAATAATCAGAAATCCCAATAATCTGATTTTTGTCAGTGCAGCAAGCATTTGGGAAATTTCCATCAAATTAAATAAAGGGCTGCTGAAACTGCCTGAAGAATTTTTTGATATTACAGGGCAACAGGATTTTGAGAATCTGCCAATAGATTTCTTCCATGCAAAACAAGCAGGATTACTCCCTCCGATACACCGAGATCCCTTTGACAGAATGCTGATTGCTCAAACTCAAGCGGAAGGCTTAGAACTGATGACTGTTGACGGATATATCCCTCAATACGGAATCAGGGTAATTGATGCAAGCAAGTAAAAATATACTTCAAACACAAAAGGTCGTCTGAACTTTCAGACGACCTTTTTGGTTTAACTAGTAGTTTTCTCTGATTAGATGTTGATTGGCAAACTTCAAAATAGGGCTTGTGTTTGGCTAGGAAAAGTTTCTATTAAGATTAATAACTACGCCAATAATATTCGCATCGGACGGCATGATTTCGGGTTGGTTATCATTGTATTTTAAAAAATGCTGATTCTTTATATCCAGCAGAAGTTTTGCAACAATGCCTCGGTTGTGTGCAGAGACTACCATTATAAAATCACCATGTTTGGCTATGATATTTGGGTTAATAGTTAGAATATCATTTTTGAAAATCCCTTCACTTTGTAAATCGTTATCAGGGACGCGAGCCAAAAAAGGTTTTATAAAACCGGTCCGGGGGACATTCTCAAGATTTATTAGAGGACTATCTATCTTATCGTTGTGTGTGCAAGAAAAAGAGGCATCTCCAAAATTGTTTCCTCCTACTTGTATATGATTTGCATTATTATTGATCACTTGATTTTGGTAAGGTAGTGGATAATTGCATACCTCAGATATTTTTACCATAACCTCAAATGTAGGCTTATTCCTTCCTTTTTCAAGAGCGGAAACGCTACCCTTGCCAGAGAATCCAATTGCCTCAGCCAACTCTTCTTGCGTCAAGCGCGCCTGCCTTCTTGCATTTGTGACCCATTTAGCCAAATCGTAGTTCATAGGACAGTCTTGATTTAAAAATTTGATTCTATATAGACTCAAAATAGTTGTCGCATCTGAATAATTGACTAATATGTATATTAAAAATATACTTAAGATAATATTTTACCGAGAAAATATATGCTGAAAGCTCTTCAAGTAGTAGTCGAATTAATTGGTAGTCAGGCATCATTAGCTCGAAAGTTAGGTGTTCAACGCTCAACAGTGAATAGTTGGATTCATGGTAGAAACAAAATTCCGCCCGAGGTTGCCATCAAGATCGAGAAATTGACCGACTCCAAAGTGAAGAAAAAAGAACTGAGACCTGATTTATTCGACTGAACATTCGGAATAATCATGCTCACCGCCGACCTCCGCCATCACATTACAACGGACTTCGTGGTTTATCGCGAGTTCGGGCTTTTGTGCGGCTCTAATATTCAGGCGGCAACATTGCTGTCGGGGCTGTTTTGGTGGAGCGATGTGGTTGACAAAGAGCCGAAACGTCATGGCTGGATATACAAGACGGCTACCCAGTTATTTGACGAGTTCGGACTGACGCGACGTGGGTACGAGAAAGCGAGAAAGTTTTTATTGGGCAAAGGCGTGATCCAATGCCGACGTGCAGGCGTACACGGCAGAATGCACTGGCAGCTCAATAAAGAGCGTTTATTGGAGCTTTGCTATCTAGTTAAAGGCGAGGCAGTGCCGCAATTCGACAGCCGCTATCATATCGATACAGACAATTTCCGCCTCGAGAAATGGATTAATCTCGGTCTTTGGAATGACTTTTTGAAGATGCGCGCCGAAAAAGGCAAGCCCCTCAATATCAAGCAGAAAAAAATCCTGCTCAACCAGCTCAAAGACCTCAAAAATAAGAACTACGATCTCGAAGCGGCCATGCGGAAAGCTATTCTGAACGGCTGGGCAGGCTTCTACGCCTCCGACCGTCCCTCCAATATCCCCGCGCCGTCCACGTCCGAGGCGGCCACGCGCAAAGCGCGGGCTGAGTATGAAGAACAAATCAAACAATCCTCCCATCCGCCCCCTGATACAAGCGGGCAGCGGAATCCCGACAATCCCGATCGCCAAAATCTCAAAAACCTCTTTAGGAAAAAACAGTAATCATCAGGCTGTTGGCACCGCCACGCTCAAACGCTGCTCCGGCAGCTTTTTTTGTGCCTTTTGCCGCTGAAAAGGTCGTCTGAAAGGCTGTTTTGCCTGTTTTTCGGCGCAGATTGGGTTATGTTTACCTGTTTTTCCGTCCTGCTTTCGTGTTTTTATACCAATTAGATTATCAGAACCCGCTTTTTTGATGAAAATAAGTAATTGAAAACATTGTGTTTGTACATATTGAACAAAGAACTTTGGCTTTAGAAGACAGAGAACTTTGTCCGTATAGGACGGCCTTTATACAAAGACCACATCCACAGACCACTATCAAAAAATATTACAGGCGGCCGCCTGATTGTTTTTTGTGCAATTTATGATCTATGTAGATAGATATTGGCGTTTGGGCGGATATGGGGTGTTTTTGAGGAGGGGATATGTACAGGTTTTGTGGATAAATAGCTAGAAATATGTACAGGTTTACTGTACAATTAATTGTGTTGCTTAATGGAGATACAAAAAATGGACTATGTAATCAGCTACACCGCAGCCCGTGAAGATTTGGCGAAGGTTATGACCAAAGTGTGCGAAGACCAAGTAGTAACACATATTACGCGCCGGAACGGAGGGAACTGTGTCTTGATGTCTGAAGAAGAGTACGGCTCTATTATGGAGACGCTTTACCTGTTCGGAAATCCTGCCAATGCTGCACGTTTGGAACACTCGCTGGCTCAGGCAGAACAGGGAGAATTTGTAGAGGTTGATCTGTGATGAAGCACCGTTTTACCACCGATGCCGCCGAAGATTTGGCTTATTGGAAAAAGCACGATGCCAGGAAGGTTGAACGGATCAAGTTGCTTTTGGAAGATATTAAAGCCAACCATCCGAAGGGAATCGGTAAACCTGAACCGCTGCGTCATCAGAAATCGGGGCTGTGGTCACGAAGGATTGATCGGGAACACCGTTTGGTTTACTCGGTAGAAGAAGATACAGTAACGGTTTATGCCTGCCGATACCATTACGAACGCTGAACGCGGTATTTTACCTCGAAAGCCGTCTGAAAATTCAGACGGCTTTTTTATTTGTATTCCTCCGGATTAATCTCATTCTGCCAGTCGAATTTACCTTTGCCTGATGAATTTTGTGGATAAATGGGTTGAGACGAAACATAGAGTAAGGTAAAGTTACCTTACTTTGTTTGATGGAGATTAATCATGGGAACGGCTTTGAGATTAACCGCTAAAAATCAGGTTACGCTGAAAAAAGAGTTTTTGCTGCATTTGGGCATTACTGCCGGAGACAGAATCCATGTCAGCAAACTGCCTAACGGCGAGCTGCGGATACGGGCGGAAAAGAAGAAACCTGTTTCTGACAAATCATTTAGGGATTTCGCCGGTTGTTTGGGCAATCCGCATGATGTCCATCTCTCCATTGACGAGCTGAACGAAGCTATTGCCGATGCTGGGGCAGCGGCAGGTTCTGAAGGATTGAAACTCAAATGAGGCAGATTGCTATTGATACCAATGTTTTGGTACGGTTGTTCGTTGATGACGATTTGGTACAAAGAGATAAGGCATTGGAATTACTGGAAAATGCTGATAGTGTGATTGTGCCAACCACGGTATTTTTAGAATGCGTATGGGTTTTGACCCGTAGTTATAAAATGGAAAAAAACCTTGTTTTGCAACAACTTCGCAGTTTCTCCGAATCTATCCCCAATTTGGTTATTCAGGAGGACGAGCTGGGAGCGGGGTTTGCCATTATGGAAGACAATGGCGACTTTGCCGACGGAGTCAACGAGTTTTTGGGACGCATGATGGGAGCGTCGTGTTTCGTTACTTTTGACCGTAAGGCAGCAGTTTTGCTTGAAAGTAAGGGCTTGGTAGTCGAGCAGATTAAATAATTCGTTGTTGTTGGTACAGCCGTCTGAGTGAATCAGACGGCTTTTTCATTTGTATTCCTCTGGATCAATCCCACTCTGCCAGTCAAACTTGCCTTCGCCTGCTGTTTCAGATGAGCCATTTGCCGGTATTTTTGAATTTTGGGATTCATTTTTTTGCAAATGATTTTGCAGTCGCGGAGCTTTTTGAACTTCCACTTTGCTGTTTTCAGGTTTATGGACTGTTTCTGATTTTGAACGTGTTTTGATAAACCAGTTAATTGTCGTTAGTCCAACTTTGAGACCGTTTTCCTTCAAAAACTGTTGAATCTGTTTTTGAGAAAAGCCTTTTTGCTTAAGTAGCAGGATGTCTGTTTTGAACGGTTCCAATTTAGATCGACGCCCTTTTTCTTCCTGCTCGGTTATGAATTTTTCTACCGAAATACCCATATATAATTCCAATCCAATATAAATCTATTTAAATCTAATAATATCTAATATATAGCCTATAAAATCTAATATTAAACTAACAGAATCTATTTTTCAATCTAATATCATTCTAATTTTACAACTATTTTAAATCTAACTAAATCTATTAATAGTCTATTTTAATCTAAATTCATCCTATTAATAATCTAATATCAATCTATTTGAATCCAATAATATCTAATATTTGAACTAATATTTTCTCAATCAGCGCGTATCTACCCTTCAAAAAGGGATATTTCATAAGTACAACACCAAATTTAACTACAACGCAGGATAGGCAACGAGTGCCAAAAAACGCCCTAAAGCGTTTTTTCAATTCCGCCCAAAAGGGCGGAAACGCCGCAAAGCGGCTGAAGGTTTGAAACAACCATCGGGGGCAGCGGCCGCCGTGTTGTTGGTTGATGTCTAAATTTCAAAGCGCAAAAAGTCCAGACCAAGACAAGTGTCTTTGCACGGCTTCCACCTTTTCCACCACGCCGAGAGGGCGCACCGGACAAAGATAAAAGCCGCACAAAGCCAGTCTGGACTTTTTGCGCTTTGAAATTTTTTACGACATCACAACACGGCGGCCGCTGCCCCCGATGGTTGTTTATTTATGAATGAACATTTATGAAAGGATTATCAAATGGGACTTGATATGTACGGCTACACCATGAATGCCGAGTTTGTTGGCGACCGTCAAACCGATGTGAATGTGAGTGAAGATGAACGCGATGAAGCAGAACTGAATCAATTTGCGTACTGGCGGAAGTTTAACCATCTACATGGCTGGATGGAAAAACTATATCGGCAGAAAGGCGGCAAAGCCGATGTATTTAATTGTTGCACTGTGCGGTTAGAACTCGAAGATTTGGAACGGCTGGAAGCTGATTTAAATGATGAAAAACTAGAACACACGCCGGGCTTTTTCTTTGGAGATTCACAAATTTATCCCGAAGACATCACAGAAACCAAAAATTTTATAGCGAATGCGCGATTAGCGATAGCTGAGGGGCGAGCAGTTTTCTATGACAGTTGGTGGTAATGCCATTTAAACGGTTTCGGGCGGCAAAGGTCGTCTGAAACCTTCGGGAGCAAAAAAATGGATAACACGGTTAAAGACCTGAAAAAACTTATTTATTCATTCGGTGCGGCATATAAACCGTCTGATGTTTTTCGTGATTTCGTGGAGCTGGCAGCCCTTGCGATTTTTAATAGTTATATGCGGGATGATGATTGGGCAATACGCGAGGAACGATACCACACTATCCGCCGAGAATATAAAGAAGAGGCTTTTAAAATCTTTCCTGAGCTGTTGGGCGTTTTAACTTCAGGCTGTCTTCGTGCGGTAAGCGTCGGAAGCTACGAAGATTTTTTGGGTGAGCTTTATATGGACTTGGGCGCGTCAAACGAGCGTAACGGGCAGTATTTTACGCCGATGTCAGTGTCAAGGATGATGGCGAAACTGGCAAGAATCGACACGGCGGAGAAACTGGAGAAACAAAGATTTGTTTCCTTACTTGAACCATGTTGCGGGAGCGGTGCGAATCTGCTTGCCTTTGCTGAACATATCGCCGATAGCGGAAAAGTTCCGACTTTACATATGGCAGCGGTTGCGGTGGATATAGATGTTTTGTGTGTGTGGATGTGTTTTGTGCAATGCCATTTTTACGGTATCCCCGCAAAAATCATACATGGAGACAGTTTAAAAAACGAATTTCATACGGCATGGCGCACAGTGCATTGGTTGCGTGGCGGTTTTGAAGACGATATGAGAGCTGAAATTGAAGCTGATAAAAAAGCCGCTTTCGACGCAAAACAGCACAGTCAAGACGAAACGAAGATAACCGCCCCCGTATTGACATTGGAAGAACAGTTGGTTTTGTTTTAAAGAAAGGTAGAAGAGTGATGATTCAGGATGTGAAAGAAGTGAATATGATAGATAGAATTTTAAATGAAATTTCGGCGTTAAGCCCGAAGGAAATCCGAGAAATTTTTATGCGGATGTGGCGGCATATGGATGCACTGAATGACGGCTTGACGGCTGACGATTGTGTCGAACTTTTTGCAACTGCATTAAAAGGCAGTTCGGATTTTACCTATGATTTGTTGAAGGATACCTGTCATGATTATAGTGTAGGCACGATGACGGAAACATTTGCATTATTGCCGCGTGAAACGTATGACAAAATGTTTTCTGAATGCCTTAAAGGTAAAATTCCCGCTGAAACGCGACTGGATACCGAAGCCCTAATTAAGTTTTTGATGTTGGATAATGTTTCTGAAATTGAAGTGAGCATCAGAAAAGGTTGTATTAGGGCAACACATTTTATAGGTTCTAACAAAAAATTTATCTATGATACAGGGGGCGGCGATGAAAATATTCAATGGAAAATTGAAGATTTTCAGGCTAATTACCAGCATACATGGTGGACGGTAGAGCAGGTTATTTACAATGACTAAGATATAAAGGTCGTCTGAAACGGCGATTTCAGACGACCTTTATATGCTGAAGGAAACTTAACGGAAAAAAACGCCCGCCGCAGCCCCGTTACCGCCTCTCAAGGTTCGGCAGAAACGTCCCCACGCCCCCAAGAGAAAAACAGACTTAGGCAACTTTTCCGGCACCTTCGGCAGCCTGCAAAATTGCCACGCCTATTTTTCTCTTGCCCCCTACGGCGGGCTTTTTTATTTATGAAAAATTAGTATAGTAAATTAAAATCAAAATCAAAATCAAAATAGGACAGTAGCGCATCGTCAAAT
>NZ_KV814877.1:0-11605 GCF_001814135.1 Neisseria sp. HMSC067H09
GGGGTGAGGCGGGTGTTTTTGTGCATGTTCATGTGTGAAGTAATCCGAATACCAATGGAAATATAGTGGATTAAATTTAAATCAGGACAAGGCGACGAAGCCGCAGACAGTACAGATAGTACGGCAAGGCGAGGCAACGCCGTACTGGTTTAAAGTTAATCCACTATACCGTAAACAACGCTACTAGTTTCTAAAGGTCAAAATTAGAAAAAGGTTGTCTGAAAAAACAAATTTTGTTTTTTCAGACAACCTTTTCACTTTCGAAACAGTTAGAAAACCACCTGCAACACCAAATAAGAGATCACAGACAAAACTGCGGCTGCGGGCAAGGTAATCACCCAAGCCAAACCAATCGGTTTCATCAGTTTCCAGTTGGCATTGCGATTAACCAAACCGATACCTAAAACCGCGCCGACCAGGATATGGGTACTCGATACAGGCAACCCCATGAATGATGCACCCATCACAACGGCGGCAGCGGAAAGTTCGGCCGCAAAACCCGAAGCGGGATGCATTTCCGCCAGACTGGTTCCGACGGTCTTGATAACCTCTTTACCGACAAACCATAACCCGACAATCAATGCGATACCAAAGGTCAACATAGCGATAGGCGGGACGGCATTTTGCGCGGTAATGCTGTTGGTACGCAATGCATCCATAATGGCGGCAAACGGTCCGATGGCATTGGCAATATCATTTGCTCCGTGGCTGAATGCAAAGCCGCATGCGGTAAAAACCTGCATCCAAGAAAACATTTGAAAGGTTGATTTGCCAAGGTCTTTGCGTTTGAGACTTTTGGCGAATACGAATGTCGCCATCCAAATCGCCGCGCCGACCATGAAGATAATCAGGAAACTGTTGACATTGCTCATGCCCAAATGCAAGTTGTTCAATCCTTTGAAAATCAGCATTGCAGCAATCATCATACCGCCTATCGAGCCGATAAAGGGAACCCAGGAATGAAGGGCTTTATAGGAATCGACATTGTTTTTCCGGTTATCCAATTCATACAGCCCGCGATAATAGTCAGACTGTAATTCGGAAGGTTCGAAATCGGGTTCGTCGTAAATTTGCGCATCGTGCGCTACTTTGGTTGCATATTCGACTTTTTCAGTTTCACTAAGGGCTTCAAAGAAAAGACGGTGCTGCTCTTTGTATGACTTCTTTTCCTGCTTGATGGTTTTAAGCGTTCCTTCTGCCCAGTCGTTGTAGTCTAATACGTTTTTCTTAATACGGGAGAAAACGAGGTAGGAAACCAACCCACCCAACATCGGGGATAATACCCATGAAAGGGCAATCTCTCCAAGCTTACCCCATTGGATAAGCGTACCCGCATCAATTTTGTGCATAAACGCCATACACAACGCACTGCCGACAATACCGCCGATAATGGCGTGGGTAGTCGACACCGGCAGCCCCTTACGCGAAGCAAACAAAAGCCATAATGCCGCTGCCAAAAGGGCTGACATCATAATGAAGACGAATTGCATGGGTTGCAAATCCAACCCGTTCAAATCGACAATACCTTTACGGATGGTATCTGTAACCTCGCCACCCGCTATAACGGCTCCGCTGACTTCAAATACAGCGGCAATCAAGAGTGCCTGCGGGATGGTCAACGTGCCGGAGCCGACACTGGTTCCGAACGAGTTGGCAATATCGTTGCCACCGACATTAAATGCCATAAATACGCCGAACATCGTGGCAATGATGAAAAGTATAGGATTGTTGTAATGGGTATATCCCAGACCCCAATAAATAAAATAGCCGACCATGCCCACCAGCATAGCGGCAAAAGCGGCGTTAATAAGCTTCAAGTTCGCACTCGGTTGAGTTTGAGCCATGGAAGTTTTCCTTTGGAAATACGAAAGTTGGCAGATTCGGAATCTCGACCTAATTGTAACCTTTTTACAATCTTTCTTGAAATATTTCTTTATCTTCTCCAATCCTGAATCCAAATAAAATCTGAAACAGCGTTACAATGTTTCTTTTTGCCTACTTCAAAATCACAATTTTATGAATATCCGAAACTATATCGGCATTATGTCCGGCACCAGCATGGACGGTGCGGACGCAGTTTTAATCCGCATGGAAGGCAGTCGATGGCTGAAAGCCGTTTCCCACGCATTCATCCCCTATTCAGACGACCTTAGGCATGAATTGCTGGATTTGCAAAATATCGGCAACAACGAACTGCATCGCAGTATGCTGCTATCTCAAAAACTAAGCTGCCTTTACGCAGATACGGTTTCTTTACTGCTCAAACAAACCAACCTGCAAGCCCACGATATTGACGCCGTTGGCTGCCACGGGCAGACTGTCCGCCATACCCCTGAAGCAGGATACAGCATACAACTCGCCGATCTACCGCTTTTGGCACATCTGACCGGTATCTTTACCATCGGCGATTTCCGCAGCAGGGATTTAGCGGCAGGCGGACAAGGGGCCCCTCTTGTCCCCGCATTCCATCAAGCCTTGTTCCAAAGCGACTCCGAGACACGCGTTGTTTTGAATATCGGCGGTATTTCCAACATCAGCGTCCTACCAAATTCCTCTCCGGCATTCGGCTTTGACACCGGCCCGGGCAATATGCTGTCTGACGCATGGATGCAAGCCATTTGGCAACGTCCTTATGACAAAGACGGCTTGATTGCGGCAACAGGAACCGTTTTACCCGAACTGCTAACCCGCCTGCTCGACCACCCATATTTTTCCTCCCCATACCCCAAAAGTACCGGGCGTGAATTATTTTCATTGGATTGGTTGAAAGGTCGTCTGAAAGGCGGTGAAAAACCGGAAGACATTTTGCGAACGCTACTCAGGTTTACTGCCCAAACGATTTATGATCCAACCATCTCTGCTGCTCCTGATGTTTGCAATCTTTATATTTGTGGAGGCGGTATCCGCAATCCCGTTTTAATGGAAGATTTGCACCAACTATTCTCACCTACCACAAAATTACATAGTACAGCAGCACTCAATCTTGATCCGCAATGGGTCGAAGCCGCTGCCTTTGGCTGGCTTGCCGCCTGTTGGATGAATAAAATTCCAAGCAGTCCGCACCATGCGACAGGGGCAGAAAAATCCTGTATTTTGGGTGCAGGACATTATCCCTAATATGTCTCACTAGTTTCATTAGTTACTTTGCGACCCATAGCAAACCATAAGCTGTTCCCTGTATTTCATACACATTTAAGATAAAGACAGAAATTAAATTGCTATGAAAACAGATGGCTTGACCATAAAAAAAACGCACCTTATGAAAAGGTGCGTTTTAATTTCTATGGTTTAGAATTTAGCGCCGGATTGGTTGGCCATATAATCAACCGCTGCTTTGACTTCGTCATCACTCAGGCTTGTGTTACCGCCTTTGGCAGGCATGGAGTTAAAGCCTTCGAGCGCGTGTTTGTGCAGGGTATCTTTACCTTGTTTGATACGCGGAGCCCAATCGTCTTTCTTGCCTATGCCTGGAGCACCGGGGATGGTGCCGCCGTGACACATTTTGCAGTTGGCTTCAAAAACAGCTTTACCGTCTACTTTAGCAGAAGAAGCGTCTGCTTTTTCTGCAGGTTTGGCCTCAGCAGGAGCAGCCGCTTTTGCATCAGTTGCTGAAGCAGCTTTTTCATCTTGAGCCGGAGCGGAAGCAGATGAAGCGGCAGTAGATGATGCAGCGGTAGAAGCAGGTGCTGGGGCAGGTTCAGCTTTTTTCACGGGCGCTTTGCCGTCTTTGTTAGACAGACCCCATACATACGCAGTCATGATGTGGAGTTTGTCTTTATCCAAGAAATGACCCCAAGCAGGCATCTGGCTGTGTCGACCGTTGGTGATGGTTTCGATAATCGATTTTTGAGTACCACCCCACAACCATACGTCGTCAGTCAGGTTCGGACCCAAACCTTGGATACCTTGACCTTTATCGCCGTGACAGGTAAAGCAGTTTGCCGGAGGACCGCTGAACAATGCTTTACCGCGGGCAGCGCGTTCTTCATCGTATTGGTCTTTAGGTTTGGACAAGGACATGACATAGTTTGCCACATCTTTTACGCGTTCTTCACCCAGTGCAGGACCCCATGCAGCCATTTGTGCCGTACGGCCTTTTTCAATGGTCTCATGGATTTTCTCAGGCTCGCCGCCCCACAACCAATCGTTGTCGGTCAAATTCGGGAAGCCTTTGGAACCTTTGGCATCAGAACCGTGACATTGGATACAGTAGGTATTGAAGAGGTTTTGACCGATGGCGCGTGCTTCAGGATCTTTTGCCACTTTCTCAATCGGCATTTTGGCAAATTTGGCATAAACTTTGCCGTACTCTTGATCAGCTTTAGCCATTTCTTTCTCGTATTGTCCCTTGCTGCTCCATTTCCACTGTCCTTTATAATCGCCCAAACCCGGATACATGACCAGGTAGCCGATACCGAACAGCCAAGTACAGACATACAGCCAAAACCACCAACGCGGCAGTGGGTTGTTGTATTCTTCAATACCGTCCCATTCATGACCTGTCGTTTTGACTTCTTCGCCCTTTTTAGGACGCTTCACAACGTTTTGGGAAAGCAGCAGCCATGCCAAGCCGATAAAGCTGAGCACGACAATAACTGCAATGTATATATTCCAGAAATTGCTGGTAAATTGGGATGTTGTGTTCATTCTTTTGCTCCGTGATCACGGACTAAACTGTTATCGCCCGTCTTTTTCAGACGACTCTTTATCATCATTGTCGAAAATACTGTTGGCAGCATCATCGTAGTTCTTTTTATTACGTCGATTAAAAACAATATAAAGCACTAAGATGAAGCTGATAAAAACCCAAACAGTGAAGAGCGAGCGAGCCCAGTTTGCGTCCATGATGTTACCTTACGTTTTTCAATGCCAAGCCTAAGCCTTGCAGGTATGCAATCACCGCATCCAGCTCTGATTTGTCTGCCAAAGCTTCAGGAGCTTTTGCAATCTCTTCATCGCTGTAAGGCGTACCAACTTTACGCAGGGCTTTCATATGCGCCACGGTTGCTTCGGCATCAACTTTGTTGCGTGCAAGCCATGGGAAAGCAGGCATATTGGACTCCGGCACAACGTCGCGCGGATTCAGCAAGTGGATGCGGTGCCATTCGTCGGAATAGCGGCCGCCCACACGAGCCAAGTCCGGACCGGTACGTTTGGAACCCCATTGGAACGGATGGTCATAAACAGACTCACCGGCAACGGAGTAGTGACCGTAACGTTCGGTTTCTGCACGGAACGGACGAATCATTTGAGAGTGACAGTTGTAACAACCCTCGCGGATATAGATGTCGCGACCAGCCACTTGCAAAGCGTTATAAGGTTTCACACCTTCAATAGGCTGGGTTACAGCCTTGGAGAAGAACAGCGGCACGGCTTCAATCAACAGACCTACGCTGACTACAAGCAGGGTAAATACAATCAGGACGCCGACTTTTTCTTCAGCTAATTGTTGTAATTTCATTTTGGTAGCCTTTTCTTATGTTTTTAGTGGTGCTGGGTTTGAGACACCGCGGGAATCTCGGCATCAACCGCTTTGCCACTGATGGCTGTACGGTAAACGTTGTATGCCATGATACACATACCGCTCAGGTACAGCAGGCCGCCGGTGAAACGAATCATGTAGTAAGGCATAGTGCGTTTAACTGACTCTACAAACGAATAAGTCAAAGTACCGTCCGCATTCAGAGAACCCCACATCAGACCTTGCAATACACCGGCAATCCACATGGAGGCGATATACAGAACCACGCCGATGGTCGCGATCCAGAAGTGTGCTTCCACCAATTTGGTGCTGTACATTTCATTTTTGCCGAACAGGCGGGGAATCATATAGTACACGGAACCAATGGTCACGAAACCTACCCAGCCCAATGCGCCGGCATGAACGTGTGCAACGGTCCAGTCAGTGTAGTGGCTCAAAGCATTGACGGTTTTGATGGACATCATCGGACCTTCGAAGGTGGACATACCGTAGAAGGAAAGAGAGACGATCAAGAATTTCAAGATAGGGTCGGTACGCAGTTTGTCCCATGCGCCGGACAAGGTCATGATACCGTTGATCATACCGCCCCAAGAAGGTGCGAACAGAATCAGGGACAACACCATACCCAAGGACTGGGTCCAGTCAGGCAGAGCGGTATAGTGCAAGTGGTGAGAACCTGCCCACATATAGGTAAAAATCAAAGCCCAGAAGTGGACGACGGACAGGCGGTAAGAGTAGACCGGACGGCCTGCTTGTTTCGGCACGAAGTAGTACATCATGCCCAAAAAGCCTGCAGTCAGGAAGAAACCTACGGCATTGTGACCATACCACCATTGAACCATGGCATCGATTGCGCCCGCATAAACCGGATAGGATTTCATGAAGCCCGCAGGAATGCTCAGGTTATTGACGATGTGCAACAGGGCAACGGCCAAAATGAAACCGCCGTAGAACCAGTTGGCAACGTAGATGTGTTTGATTTTACGTTTGGCAATCGTACCGAAGAATACGATGGCGTAAGCAATCCAAACCAAAGCGATCAGGATGTCGATAGGCCATTCCAATTCAGCATATTCTTTAGCTTGGGTATAACCCAAAGGCAGGCTGACGACTGCGCCAACGATAACCGCCTGCCAACCCCAGAAGGTAAATGCCGGCAGCCATCCGCCAAACAGGCGTGCATTACAGGTACGTTGAACAACGTAGTATGATGTACCCATCAGACCGCAACCGCCGAACGCAAAAATTACTGCGTTAGTGTGCAACGGACGCAGACGGCCAAAGTGGAACCAGGGGCCGACATCTGATAAATCGAGGGCGGGGGCAAACAATTGGGCGGCGACAATGACGCCGACCAACATGCCCACAATGCCCCAAACTACGGTCATGATGGCGAACTGGCGCACCACTTTGTAGTTATAAGTTTGTGTGTCCATGAGAGTCTCCATGAATTATGGGAATAAAAATTTTTTATCTCACTTTGCCGTATGCATTTTGAAAAAACGCAATAAGGGCTAAGTTTAAATTTTTCTAAATTTAACATATAAGACAAGCCTAGCCAAGCGGAATTACATTTCACACCATATGGCCACACCATCGATTTTTTATATTTTTTACTTTATAATCATAATATTATTTTAAAACCCTCCCAATAGTACTACTTTATTTTTTCAAGCCTCCCTTTTGAATAAGGCTTTATTGATATAAATTAAATTGCATAACCTAATCTCCATATTCATAAAATTTAACAAATGTACCAATAGACATGATTAATTACAAAATCACCCCTAACCCGCTCGCCCACGAGTGGCACATCCGCCTAACATTCCGACAAGAACATGATTTGGAAACAGAAATCAGCCTTCCGAACTGGGTTCCCGGCAGCTATCTGATACGCGATTTCTCGCGCCACATTACAACCATCCGCGCCTTTTGCAATGGCGAATATACCCATCTGACCCAAGTCAAAAAAAACCGATGGCACACTGCCCCACAGTCCGGCGAGTGGGAAATTTACTACACCGTTTACGCCTACGACCTGTCCGTCCGCGGCTCGTTTCTGACTGCCGAACGCGGGTTCTTTGACGGCGCGTGCCTGTTTTTGCAGGTAAACGGACAAGAAAACAGCGCGCACCAAATCGAATTTCCCATCCTGCCGAAAACATGGCGGATTGCCACCACCCTGCCCCAAACCGACGTTCACAGCTTTCAGACGACCTCCTACCACGATTTAATCGACCACCCTGTCGAACTGGGCAACATCGAATTTCTCGATTTCGAAGCCGGCGGCATCCCGCACCGCATCGCCTTGAGCGGCCACTACCCCGATTTCGACCGCGACCGCCTCGTGTCAGACATCCGCACAATCTGCGAAACCGAACTGGCCATGTTCCCCTCCCCTGCCCCGTTCACCCATTACCTCTTCCTGCTCCACGTCGGCGACAACATCTACGGCGGACTGGAACACATCAGCAGCACCGCCCTGCTCGCCGACCGCCACAGCCTGCCGCCGCACGGCATGACCGACGCCAACGATGCCTACACCCAACTACTCGGACTGTTCTCACACGAATACTTCCACGCCTGGAACGTCAAATCCATCAAACCCGCCGCCTTCGCACCCTACGACCTCGACCGCGAAAACTACACCGAGCAGCTTTGGGCATTTGAAGGCATCACCTCATACTACGACGACCTCTTCCTCGCCCGAAGCCGCACCATCTCCCCCGAAGCCTACCTGCGCCTGCTCGCCCAAAGCATCACCCGCGTGCAGCAAACCAAAGGTCGTCTGAAACAAAGCCTTGCCGAATCCAGCTTCACTGCTTGGAACAAATTCTACAAACAAGACGAAAACAGCCCCAACGCCATCGTCAGCTACTACCAAAAAGGCGCACTCGCCGCCCTCTGCCTCGACCTCGCCATCCGCAGCAAAAGCAGCGGACGACACACCCTCGACAGCGTCATGCAGCAACACTACCGCGATTGGCTAGAGACCCGACAAGGCATCCCCGAAAAACAATGGCAAGCCCGTTGCCAAGCGTTTACCGGCCTAGATCTCGAAGACTTTTTTCAGACGACCCTCTACACCACCGCCGACCTGCCCCTTGCCGAACTCCTCGCCACCATAGGCATCGGACTGCAATGGCAGGCACAGCCGCGCAGCCACGGCGGCGCATTCCTGTCCGAACCGCCAACCGAAACGCCCGCCCCCGCGTCCGACTTCGGCGCAAGGTTCAAACAAAACAGCGACCACGCCACCCTGACCCACGTCTTCAACGGCGGCAGCGCAGAAAACGCCGCCCTCAGCCCGCAGGATAAAATCATCGCCATCGACGGCTACGCCTGCACCGACCTTGCCGCACAGTGGGCGCAACTCCCCATCGGCGCTACCGCCCGCCTCCACTACTTCCGCACCGGCATCCTGTACGTCGCCGACATCACCGCCCAAGCCGCCGAAGCCGATACCGCCGTCCTCTACATTACCGACCGCGAATTATTTGAAAACTGGCTTTATAATGACCGAGCCTGATTTTCAGACGACCTCAAGTGCTGGATCGAGGTCGTCTGAAACATCAACTCTGAAAGAAACAACCATGAAAAAAATCCTTGTCGGCATGACCGCCCTGTTACTCAGTTTGCACGCCGCAGCCGCCCCCAAATCAGATTCGGCAGATAAACTAGGAAAGGATATCGCCGTCTTCTACAAAAATCCCTCTGCCGAACGTGCTGCTTCTTTGATGGACCAGCTTGTCAAAGCCGATATCATGCGCGAAACCACCCTTGCATGGGGGACGCAAGCGCTACAAAAATACCCCCAAGGCAGCACCATTTGGTGTGACAACATCCGAACCTACCAAGGCGACGCCCTAACCTTTGCCGCCTACACCCTCACCCTGACCGGCACGAATCAAGCCAAAACCTGCCTTAACAGCCTGACATTAGATACCGAGCTTAAAAACAACCTCAAAAAAAACAAAAGCTTCCATCCGCTTCAAGAACCCATCATTTCCCCTGCATCACTGGACTTTCATTGGGTAACTTATTTTGCCACCGGCAACCCGAAAGCAGTCGAGCGTATCGTTGATTACATCATCAAAGCCCAAACGGCTGCCGCCCAACGCCCCAACCATGTAGACCTCACACTTGCCTCTGCCATTTGGTCAACCCGCTCCAATATGGAACAAGATACGGCGATTGACAGCATTGTCCGCCAATACATCCAAAAACAGTCCGAAGCCAATAAAAAACGATTGGAACAAGCCCTGTTGGCCCCTCAAGACGACTAAAATCAATCCATCGTCAAACGTAGAAAAGGAAAACCCATGTCTATCCAAAAACTTGCCGACAACCTCTATATCGCCCCGCAACTGACCGAAGCAGACGTACAAGAAGCCGCCAAACTCGGCATCCAAACCGTCATCTGCAACCGTCCCGACGGCGAAGAAGAAAACCAAGTTACGTTCAAACAAATCGAAAGCTGGCTTGAAGCCGCAGGCATCCGCGAACACCATCATCAGCCCGTCGTCGCGCCCGCCATCAACGCCGCCGATGTCGCCGCCTTCCAAAACCTGCTCAAAAGCGTTCCCCAACCCGTCCTCGCCTACTGCCGCACCGGCACCCGCTGCTCCCTGCTCTGGGGCTATCATCAGGTGCAAAACGGTGCAAGCGTCGCCGAAGTCGTCGCTGCCGCACAACAAGCAGGCGTCAATCTGAGCAACTTCGAAGCCCGCCTGCAAGACGCGCAACAAAACGGGCTGGCGTAACACGTTATCCGTTTAGCCAAACGCAAAGGTCGTCTGAAAATACCGTTTCAACGAATGGAAACCGTTTTCAGACGACCTTTTTTACTGTTCCATCAAACACATTCATGCCTGTTCTATAGTGGATTAAATTTAAATCAGGACAAGGCGACGAAGCCGCAGACAGTACAAATAGTACGGCAAGGCGAGGCAACACCGTACTGGTTTAAAGTTAATCCACTATACAAGCCCGAATCACGTTTTAATCATCTTCACAACAACCTGTGCTTCAAAGCAGGCAGTCTGGTGCGTACACTTTGCAGCCTCGCAGCGTCCAAATCGGCAATGACGATGCCTTCGCCTTCGGGCAATATGTCCAAGATTTCGCCCCACGGATCGATAATCATGCTATGACCGAACGTGCGCCTGCCGCTTTCGTGTTCGCCGCCTTGCGCCGAAGCGATGACGTAGCATTGGTTTTCCACCGCTCGGGCGCGCAGCAGCAATTCCCAATGCGCTTTACCGGTCGTGTAAGTAAAGGCGGCGGGCAGCAGCAAAACGTCAAACGGCTGCTGGGCACGGAAAAACTCGGGAAAGCGCAAGTCGTAGCACACGCCCGCGGCAAGCGGGACGCCGTCGGCAGCCAATTTCGGCACATCGCCGCCCGCGCTGATGGTGTCCGCCTCGGCATAGCGTTCGCCCAAACCTGAAAAACCGAACAGGTGCATTTTATGATACAGCCCGATTTGCGTGCCATCGCGGTCATACACCAACATCGTGTTCATCACTTTGCCCAAGTCGGGGCTTTGCAGCGGAATTGTGCCGCCGAACAGCACCACGCCGTATTCCGCCGCCGTCTCGCTCAAGGTCGTCTGAAAACGAGCGCAGCGGGTTTCGCCAAAACCAGTGTGGCAGGTTTCGCTAAAATTACTACCGACTAAAGGTTCGGCAAAAGCCAGTTTGTCAGTATCCTTGCACCCCATCAGCGGCCAATATTCAGGCAGCAACACCCAATCCGCGCCTTGTTCGGCTGCTTGGCGCACGAGGCGTTTCATGGTGTTAATGTTGTTATCGGGGTCGGTGGACGAAATCATTTGTACGGCGGCGGCACGGATGTTTTTTTGCATATCAGTTCCTATCTGCGTGTTCAGACGACCTATCAGCAGGTCGTCTGAATAAAGATTCACGGTATATCCCAAAAAATACCTGTACCATTATCTGTGTAATTTGAAACAACGGCATAGGCTTTCTATTTGATACGGCAGTTCGCCTCGTTTTTGATACGGCACCATCATCAGCCGTCATTTCACACGCAATACGCCGATAAATAAACCGTATCGAAAACAGGGCAAAGGTCGTCTGAAAATCAGTTTTCAGACGACCT
>NZ_KV814877.1:11705-25289 GCF_001814135.1 Neisseria sp. HMSC067H09
GGTCGTCTGAAAATCAGTTTTCAGACGACCTTTATTCATTGCTTGCAACGGCGCGGCGTTATTTGCTAGCAGCTTTAATTCAAGCTGCCGGCAGCCATCCGCGTATGCGTTTTTCCATCGCGTCGGCACTCAAGCCCAAATCATCCAAAAGTTTTTTCGGATCGCCGTGTTCGGTTATGGTATCTGCAACGCCCAAAAGCAAAACGGGTTTGCAGATGCCGTGTTTAGCCAATACTTCCAGCACCGCGCTGCCTGCGCCGCCTTGTTCGGCGTTTTCTTCGGCGGTAACGATGTAGTCGTGGCTTTGGGCAAGGTGGACGATGAGTTCTTCGTCTATCGGTTTGACGAAGCGCATATCGGCGACGGTGGCGTTCAGTTTTTCGGCAACCGCCAATGCGGGGGCGACCATGCTGCCGAAGGCGATGAATGCGGTTTTCTCGCCTTGGCGGCGGATGACGCCTTTGCCGACAGCTACGGTTTCGAGGCCGTCTGAAACGTGCGCGCCTGTTCCCGTGCCGCGCGGATAGCGGACGGCAGCGGGGGCATCTGCCTGATAGCAGGTCGAAAGCAGCAGGCGGCATTCGTTTTCATCGCTCGGCGCGGCAACAATCATGTTCGGCACGCAGCGCAGGAAACTCAAATCGTACAAACCGGCATGGGTCGGGCCGTCCGCGCCGACGATGCCCGCGCGGTCGACGGCAAACAAAACGGGCAGGTTTTGCAGGGCGATGTCGTGCACCAGTTGGTCGTAGGCGCGCTGGAGGAAGGTGGAATAAATGGCAACGACGGGCTTCATGCCTTCGCAAGCCAAACCGCCGGCAAAGGTAACGGCGTGCTGCTCGGCGATGCCGACATCAAAATAGCGGTCGGGGAATTGTTGTTCGAATTCGACCAGTCCGCTGCCCTCGCGCATGGCGGGGGTAATCGCCGCCAATCGGGAATCTGCCGCCGCCTGGTCGCACAGCCATTTGCCGAACACTTGCGTATAGGTCGGTTTGGCGGCAGGCTTGTTTTCTTTTTCAGACGACGTTGAAGTTTTGAGGTCGTCTGAAACGTCTTTGGGCAGGTTGGCAACGGCGTGGTATTTGACGGGGTCGTTTTCGGCGAGTTTGTAGCCGTTGCCCTTTTTGGTGATGACGTGCAGCAGTTGCGGGCCTTTGCGGCCGCGCAAATCTTTCAATACGTCAACCAGATGCTCGACGTTGTGGCCGTCCACGGGGCCGGTGTAGCGGAAACCGAAGTTTTCAAACAAAGACAGCGACTGCTTGGCGTGTTCGGCTTCGCCCGCCAGCGTTTTGATTTTGTGCTCGACTTTTTGGGCAAGCTCCATCGCGCCGGGCAGCTTGTCCAAAACCTTGCTCGATTGCGCCTTGATGGTGCTCAACACGCCGCGCATATCGCGCACGACGTTGCTGGCGAGGTATTTCGGCAGCGCGCCGACGTTAGGGGAAATCGACATTTCGTTGTCGTTGAGGATGACCAGCAGGTTCACGTCCATGTCGCCCGCACAGTTCAAGGCTTCAAACGCCTGCCCCGCCGTCATCGCGCCGTCGCCGATAATGGCGACGCTGCGGCGGTCGCTGCCCAAGAGTTTGTCTGCCGCCGCCATGCCCAAAGCCGCGCCGATGGAGGTGGAGGAATGCCCTACGCCGAACGCGTCGTATTCGGACTCGCTGCGTTTGGGGAAACCCGCCAAGCCGCCGTAGCGGCGCATGGTGTGCATCCGGTTTTTGCGGCCGGTGAGGATTTTGTGCGGATAGCTTTGATGGCCGACATCCCAAACCAAATGGTCTTCGGGCGTGTTATACACATAGTGCAGGGCGATGGTCAGCTCGACCGCGCCCAGATTGCTGGCGAAATGCCCGCCGGTTTGACCGACGGATTCGAGTAGGAATGCCCGCAATTCGGCGGCAACCTGCGGCAGCAGGCTTTTATCCAGCCTGCGCAAATCCTGCGGCAGATGGATGGTGTCTAATAACGGAGTGTGGCTCATGGTGTGTCTTTGCGGGCTTATTGTGTCTATCGGGCAATTATAGCAAGAGTTGTCCTGTTCGGATAAAGGGTTTTGACGAAGCTTTGTTTTCAGACGACCTGATTTAACTATCTATTTATATAAAGGTCTTATATAAAAGTCGTCTGAAACTGCTCTTTCAAACCTGCTACTGCCGTTCCAGCCATTCATCACGGGTTTGTTTGGCAGAGGCAAAATAGCGGTAAAGGGCGGCGCGGTCTTCTTCGGACAGGATGCGTTCGAGTTCGGATAACTGGGTACGCAGGCCGCCAATCAAATCCAACAGGCTGTTTTTATTGGCAAGGCAGATGTCCGTCCATACAGCGGGATGACTGGATGCGATGCGCGTAAAATCACGGAAGCCCGTCGCGGCAAATTCGAGGTAGCGCCGACCATCGGGATGATCGGCGATTTGGTGGACATAGGCGAAGGCGGCAAGATGCGGCATATGGGAAACGGCGGCAAAAACGGCATCGTGTTCTTCCGCGCTCATACGGAAAGTCTGCGCCCCGACTGCCCGCCACAAGTTTTCAACCAAGCCGGCGGCCTGTTCATCTTCTTCCCCGTGCGGCGTGATCACCAGCTTCCTGTCCTGAAACAATCCGAACTGTGCGGAAAGCGCGCCGCTCCTGTCAGAGCCTGCAATCGGATGGGCTGCGATGCAACGGGACAAATGTTCGGGCAGGACGCTGCGGAAAGCCTGAACGGCAGATTGTTTGGTACTGCCCACATCGGTAACCACGGTATGCGCGTTCAAATAAGGTCGGACGGTGCGGCAAATGTCGGGAAATGTGGAAACAGGCGTAGCGATAACGGCCAAATCCGCTTCGTGCATACTCAAAGCGTCGATTTGCGTGTAGGCACGATCGATGACGCGCCGTTCAATCGCACGGTCAAGGTTGTCGCGATCCAAATCGATGCCGGTTACCGTATCGACCAATCCGAGCCGTTTCAAGTCCAACACGAACGAGCCGCCGATCAACCCGACACCAATGAGGACGATATGTTTGAGTATATTCATGGCAGGTACGCGGGACAAAGGTCGTCTGAAAACGGTACGCCCGCTATTCTAGGGATTAATTGTCCGCATTCTATCGTATCCGAAAGGCAAGCGCATATCGTGCAACGATACTGCCTCGAACACCATCCTTCCGACCATAAAAAGGCAGTTCGCCATTGTGCCGTTTCGTTTTACAATAGGCAGACAGAAATCCATCCGCCGAAAGCAAACTATGTCCCTGGCCCAACCGAAACGTATTTTAGTCATCAAGCTGCGCCACCACGGCGACGTCCTGTTAGCCACGCCCGTCGTCCACGCCCTCAAGACCCGCTTTCCCGATTGCGAAATCGACATGCTGGTTTACCGGGAAACCGCCGACATCATCAGCGACAATCCTGAAATTGCCGAAATCTTCACCATAGACCGCTCCTGGAAAAAGCAGGGGTTGAAAACCCAGCTATGCGAAGAGAAAAAGCTGTTCTCGCGCCTGAAAAAGCGCAGGTACGACTGGGCGTTCAACCTGTCCGACCAATGGCGCTCGGCAATACTCGCCAAATTCTGCGCACAATGCAGCGTCGGCATCAGCCATATCAAACGCGACCACTTTTTCTGGCGTTGGTGCCACGACTTCCTCAACCCCGAAGCCGGACGCGGCTGCCACATTACCGAATATCATATGAACGTTTTGCCGCCGCTTATCCGGCCTGAGGAAACACCGCCGGCAAAAGTGATGATGGCAATCGGCGAAGATGCCCGCTCGAATTTGCAAAGCAAGCTGAACAAACAAGGCTGGAACGGGGAGGATTATGTCTTATTCCACCCGGGCGCGCGTTGGGAATTCAAATGCTGGGAAGACGGCAAAAACGCCGCCATCGTCCAATTACTGCTCAACCACGGTCAAAACGTCGTTTTAACCGCCGCACCCTCAGCAACCGAACAACAAATGATCGATGCGGTTTTAGAACGCGTCAAAATTCCCGAAGGCGGTAAATTATGGACACTGTCGGGCAACCTCAACCTGCGCGAACTGGCTGCCGCCATCGACGGCTGCAAACTCTTCATCGGCGTAGATTCCGCCCCCATGCACATCGCCGCTGCACTGGACAAACCGCAAATCGCCCTGTTCGGTCCCTCATGGCTGGACAGATGGCATCCCTATTCCGACAATGCTGAGGTTATTTGGGCGGGTGATTTCGGCGACCTACCCCACCCCGACAGCATCAATACATCCGGCAAAAAACGCCTGCTCAAAGCCATTCCGCTGGAAGCCGTGTGGAACAAAATTGCTGAAAAGCTGGGTTTAAACAAGGAAGCTTAAACAAAACGGCAAAGGTCGTCTGAAAACCCCAAAATCGGTTTTCAGACGACCTTTTCATTACACGAACGACAAAAAATTCAATATTTCCCAAACTGCCCTGCCGCATCGTCTCCCATATTGCCCGAATGGGGGGAAGGACTATGCCAAACCGTGCGCGACAGGCTGCGCGAACCTACCGGCGTATCCTGTTCTGCCTGAAACAACACATTATTCCCACTACCGATGGGTAGCGAGCCGCGCAAACCGATATAACTGCCTGAATCATATATGCCGCTATGTGATACCGAACTGTCTCTCGATTTAATGCGCGACGCTTCAACGCCGCTTTTGATTTCGCCATAAAGGCGGACTTCCGCTATCGCCAACACAGGCAAAGCCGTCAAGGCCGCAACCAAAATATACAAGGGTTTCATCCTGTCCGTTCCTTTCAAATATTTCTTACACAACCGAATAGCGATAACCAATTTGACCAACCAGTATATGCCCCTCTTGCGTAAACAAACCATAAATCGTGAAAACGTCGTCTGAAAAGACACATCGCAACCCATATCCGTTTTATATTGATTTCACTATAATCCCGGTTTCACCGCCTCAACAGCATAATCATGACTTCTGCTTCACAAACCACCCGCATCCTAGGCATAGACCCCGGCAGCCGCGTAACCGGCTTCGGCGTCATCGACGTCCGCGGCCGCGAGCATTTCTACATCGCCTCCGGCTGCATCAAAACCCCTCCGGACGCACCGCTGTCGGAACGCATCGCCGTCATCGTACGCCATATCGATGAAATCGTCCGAACCTACCGGCCGCAACAGGCCGCCGTAGAACAGGTATTCGTCAACGTCAATCCCGCCTCCACACTTATGCTCGGACAGGCGCGCGGCGCCGCATTGGCAGGATTGGTCATGCACGGCTTGCCCGTATCCGAATACACCGCCCTGCAAGTCAAACAGGCCGTCGTCGGCAAAGGCAAGGCAGCGAAAGAACAAGTGCAGCACATGGTCGTGCAAATGCTCTCCCTTTCCGGCACGCCCCAATCCGATGCCGCCGACGGACTCGCCGTCGCCCTGACCCACGCCCTGCGCAACCACGGACTTGCCGCGCAGTTGAATCCGAACGGAATGAAAGTCAAACGGGGACGCTTCCAATGGTGAAAAGGTCGTCTGAAAACAAGCGTGGCGGGTTTCGCCAAAACAAGTTTACTCAGACTCCTACTCTCTGACTGGACAACAAACCTTTCCGTTATAATTTCCTTTTTCCCGCCCCATTCCCCAACAGCCGCCATGAAAGCCGCCTTTTTCCTCCTCTACCTCATCCAGCTCCTGCCCTTCAAGGCCATACACAAAATCGCCGACGCAGTAGGCATCCTCGCCTATTACGCCGTCAAACCGCGCCGCAAAGTCGGCGAGACCAACCTCAAAAAATGCTTTCCCGAATGGAGCGAAGACAAACGCAAAGCCGTGCTCAAACGCCATTTTCAGCACATGGCAAAGCTGATGCTCGAATACGGCCTGTATTGGTACGCGCCTGCCGACAGGCTGCGCAAGTTTGTGCATTATCAAGACAAACACCATCTCGACTATGCGCTCGCGGCGGGCGAAAAAGTCATCCTGCTTTATCCGCACTTCACCGCATTTGAAATGGCGGTTTACACCCTCAATCAGGACGTGCCGCTGACCAGCATGTATTCGCACCAAAAAAACAAAGCGTTGGACGAACAAATCCTCAAAGGCCGCCACCGCTACAACAACGTCTTCCTCATCGGCCGCACCGAAGGCCTGCGCGCGATTATCAAGCAACTGCGCAAAAGCAACACCCCCTTCCTTTACCTGCCCGACCAAGATTTCGGCCGCAACGACTCCATTTTCGTCAACTTCTTCGGCATCCCCACCGCCACGATTACAGGCTTAAGCCGCATCGCCGGCATGACGAAAGCCAAAGTCATCCCCGCCATCCCCACGCGCAATGCCGACAACACCGTTACGCTGCGCTTTTATCCGGCATGGGAAAACTTCCCTTCAGACGACGTTGCAGCCGACACCCAACGCATGAACGACTTTATCGAAGCGCGGGCAAGGGAAAATCCCGAACAATATTTCTGGCTGCACAAACGCTTCAAAACCCGTCCCGAAGGCGAACAGGGATTTTATTGAATTACATACAGTTACAATAAAAAGCAAAGCCCGTCATATTCGGGCTTTTATCATTTCTATTAAATCGAAAATTAACAACGATAGTAACAAATTTTCAATTGAGAATTTTTCACATTAACTCTTTGGATAAAATAGAGATTTAACCCTAATTAACCTAAAATGCAGTCGAATCCCCAAGCCATATCCTCAAAACGTAAAGATAATATAACTTTTTAATTAATATATTAAATTTAATTTCATTTAAAATCAAAAAGTTATAAAATAACATTTTATCCAAATTAATATCATTAACCACACAATCAAGAATATAATTCCAAAATTATGAAAATATAATTATTATTTTTATATAAATATTAATTTAATAGCATATAGTTTTAAATAATTTAGATTTTTTGAAATATTGCAAATACAAAAACAGCATAAAAAAATCATATCCCCCTCTTGGCAAACCTAAAAATTTAGCGTAAATTTCACTACATCGAATTACAGCCCTACTGGCAAATACGATACTCTGGTTTCCCGTAGCAAGCTCCTTAGTTTGCAGCGGATGTTCCGAGCCTCACTCCCTCGGAGCAAAAGTTTACCCGCACGGAGTTGAGCCGTGCAGGTAAAGCCGCAGGCGAAAGCCTGTATTGTTTGTGAAGCGTAAATCTCTGATTTGAGGTATTGGGGCAATCCTGTGGGGGATTGCCTCCTTTTTTTGTTTCCTACATTTCCACCATTTCATTATTGCCTCCGACCTCAAATTGTCTTGAGGTATTCGGACATCCGGCCCGCATTACTTCCATATAAAAGGTCGTCTGAAACCTGATTTTGTTTCAGACGACCTTTAAACTTTATCTTCAGACGGATAGCTTATTACATTTGTTGTTGCGCTGCTTTGATGGCGTTTTGATCGGGATTGATCAAAATCTCAACGCGGCGGTTTTGGGCGCGGCCTTCGGCGGTGGCGTTAGATGCAATCGGGTGGCGTGAGCCGTAGCCGGCGGTGGTCAGGCGCGAGCCGTTCACGCCGCGGGATTGCAGGTAATCGGCAACGGCAAGTGCGCGGTTGCGGGACAGCGGTTCGTTGATGGCGTCATTGCCGGTGTTGTCGGTATGACCGTTAATCGTCAAGGTCGTGTCGGGGTATTGCACCAGCGTTTCGGAGGCGGTCGCCAAAGCGTTACGCGCCTGATCGCTCAATGCCGCGCTGCCTGTGGCGAAGGTGACGTTTTCAGGCATCACCAGCTTGATTTGGTTGCCTTGGCGTTCCACTTCGATGTTGGTGTTTTTCAGGTTTTCGCGCAGTTTTTTCTCTTGGTAGTCCATGTAGCCGCCTACGCCCGCACCAATCGCACCACATGCCAACGCGGAATTGCGCGCGCCTTTGCCGCCGTGGGTCAGTGCACCGACGATGCCGCACACTGCCGCGCCGCCCAAGCCGTACACGGCGGTTTTGCTGGTGTTGCGTTGTCCGCTTACAGGGTCGGTTACGCAGCCGGTCAGTGCCAAAGGAATGGCCAACGCGGCAACGGTCAAAGGTTTCAAGAATTTCATTGAGATTTCCTTTCAAAAAATACCGCTCCGACAACGAAGGTCGTCTGAAAAGCGGATCATGTATTCCAACGATGTTTCGGCGGGCTGCAAACCCTTCAAAACAGATTGAAACAGCATGATAGCCAAGATTGCGGCGCAATAAATCTCGCTTAACCCGATATTACCTAACTGACCGCAAACTGACATTCCGGTTTTCTATTCTGCGTATTCAGTAAGATTGCCGTAATGAAGTTTGGTTCCTCAAGGCGTTTGCAACACCTATTCTTTCCCATAACGGCTGCTGACATACCTTATCAACATATATTTCAGCCTCAAACGCACATCGTAACCGACCGATCCCGCGCCCAACACAAACAACACCAGTGCGACCGGCAAGGCAAAATGGTGGCCTATCTGATGATAGCCCCACGCACCAATCACCCCACCCAACAAAAACGACCACATCATTCCACCCAAAAGCCACATCTTCGGCTTATTGACATGCACATGCGGCAGGCGCGGATGATGTTTTTTCGAATAATACAGCGCGCGCGAAAGCTCGATGCCCAAGTCGGTCGCCGTGCCGGTCATGTGCGTCGAACGGATGGCGCCGCCTGATAAAAGCGTCATCACCGTATTGTGCATTCCCATGATGAAACACAATAAAAACAAAGCCAAAGACGGGAAAACCATATTCCCGCTTCCAATGTTCCACTGCGATGTCGTCAGTCCGAACAAGCCGAATATCAGCAGATAAACCGCTTCCAGCCACATGGAAAACCCAAAGCTGCCGCGAAACCGCTTCTGTTGCGTCCACAAAACCACCCAGCCCGAATGCGCCGCGCCGACCACAAAACACAACACGCTGATTAAAGCCACTGCCGCCGTTATCCATTCACGCAGATAAACAGCGTCCGCCAGCAGCGACATCGAGCCGGTAACGTGCGACGTGTAGCGTGCAAACGCAAAGAAACCGCCCGCATTGATCGCACCTGCCAACATCGCCATGATGTAGCCCAGCCTGCGAAAGCGCGCATCGGAAATATGGTGTTCGTGCAGATACGGTCTGTCCGCCTGCCAAAACGGCGGGGCATGTCGCCGCTTGTCATGCGGCCTAATCTGCTTATCGCGTAGTAGGTGTATTTTTGGTTCTTCCATGTAACGTTATCTCTTTTGCAATGATGGATACAAGGCAAGAAAAACACCTTTCCGATTAAAATTAATCCATCATCCGAACAGTATGTTCAGACGACCCCCGCCATCAGAAATCCAAAATATTAAAGCATTGTACCTGCCATACTTCTCTGATAAAAAAATAATGGCTGGCAGGAATTTTTCTATTTCCATTAACCATAAAAAAGGTCGTCTGAAAAGCATTTTATCCTTTTCAGACGACCTTTCACCGATTACATCAATACGAAATCAAATCAGCACACTTCAACCAACCAGCCATGCTTGTCTTCCGCCAAACCGTATTGGATGTCGGTCAATGCTTTGCGCAAAGCGTAGCCGCGTTCTTGGCTTTTCACTTCGATTCCTTTGCCGTCGATAACAAAAGAGGTTACGGGAGAGATGACGGCGGCGGTGCCGGTCAGAATCGCTTCCGCGCCCTCTTCGACTGCGGCTTTGAGTTCGTCCACGGTAAAATTGCGTTCGCTGACGGTGTAGCCCAAGTCTTTGGCGACGGTCAGCACAGAATCGCGGGTTACGCCGTGGAGGAATTCGTCGGTCAACGGTTTGGTAATGATTTCATTGCCTTTAATCAGGATAAAGTTGGACGCGCCGGTTTCCTGTACGTCGCCGTTCGGGCAGAACAGGACTTGGTTTGCGCCATGTTCGGCTTTTGCCTTCAGTACCCAAGGCATGGCGGAGGCGTAGTTGCCGCCGCATTTGACGCGGCCCATGTGCGGTGCGCAGCGGATGTGTTCGGTTTCAACCAAAATTTTCACGGGCGAACCGGCTTTGAAATAGTCGCCAACCGGAGACGCGAGGATATAAAGCAGCGCGGTTTCGGACGGCGAACCGGCTTTGCCGATAACGGGGTCGGTACCGATGAGCGTCGGACGCAGATACAACGCGGCAGGCGCATCGGGAATTTCGTCGGCGGCGCGTTTGACCAATTCGATCAGGGCATTCAGATAGGCTTCGGTTTCGGGGCGCGGCAGGTGCAAAATATCTGCGCTTTGCTGCATACGGGCGATGTTTGCCGTCGGGCGGAACAAGACGATTTTGCCGTTTGCCTGACGGAAGGCTTTTAAACCTTCAAAGCATTCGCTGCCGTAATGCAGGGCGTGCGCGCCGGGCGCGAGGGTGAGGTCTGAGGAAGTTTGCCATTCGGTCGGCTGCCATTTGCCGTCCTTGTGGGCGATAACGGGCATTTGGGCGTGGAAGACGCTGCCGAACACGGCGGGTACGGGTCTGCTCATGGTGATTGCCTTTCTTATTCTGTTTGGTTCTGTTTAGATATTAAAAGTTGAAAGATACGCCTGTACGGATGGTTTTGACAAGTCCGAATACTTGTTTCGCAAACAGCTTTCGCCCAAGCCCTTGCCTGATAACGAAATACGGAAAACCATCCATTCCGATACGCATACGAATTGTCGGCAATCATGCCTACCGTGTACTACATATATATAGTGGATTAAATTTAAATCAGGACAAGGCGACGAAGCCGCAGACAGTACAGATAGTACGGCAACCGATTCACTTGGTGCTTCAGCACCTTAGAGAATCGTTCTCTTTGAGCTAAAGCGAGGCAACGCCGTAATGGTTTAAAGTTAATCCACTATATAATGAAGCCTAAGGTCGTCTGAAAACTGCCGCACATCCTATCCGAAACAATCCAAATCGTTTAAACTAAGCCGCATCTGCGGCAAACGGGTTCGGAAACGGAATCCCTATCGACCGCCTATTGAATTTTCAGACGACCTTTTCAAAACTTTCCGACAGGCATACCGCCAGAGACATCCATGAAACTGATTTATACCATTATCAAAGTCATCATTTTATTATTGTTTTTACTGCTCGCCGTCATCAATACCGACAGCGTCGCCTTCCACTACCTGCCCGGTCAGAAAGCCGATTTACCGCTGATTGTCGTCCTCTTCGGCGCGTTTGTCATCGGTATCGTGTTCGGCATGTTCGCCCTGTTCGGCAGACTTTTGGCGCTGCGCAGCGAAAACAACCGCCTGCGTGCCGAAGTTAAAAAACACGCGCATTTGAGCGAAAAAGACCTTGCCGCCCCCGTACCGCAGCAACCCGCACCGCAAACGACCGCCCCTGCCAAACAACCCGTACAAACGCCCAAGCCTTAAAAAAGGAATCACATGGACAACGAATTGTGGGTCATCCTCCTGCCCATTACCCTTTTGCCCGTCTTTTTCGCCATGGGCTGGTTTGCCGCCCGTATCGACATGAAAACCGTGTTGAAACAGGCGAAAAGCGTGCCTGCCGGCTTTTACAAAAGTCTGGACGCATTGGTTGACCGCAACAGCGGCCGTGCCGCCCGCGAACTGGCGGAAGTCATCGACCAGCAGCCGCAGTCTTACGACCTCAACCTGACTTTGGGCAAACTCTACCGCCAACGCGGCGAAAACGACAAAGCCATCAATATGCACCAAGCCCTGCTCGACTCGCCCGATACCGTCAACGAAAAACGCGCGCGGGTGTTGTTCGAACTCGCGCAAAACTACCAAAGCGCAGGCTTGGTTGACCGCGCTGAACAAATCTTCATCGGCTTGCAGGAAGGCAACATGGCGCGCGAAGCCCGTCAGCACCTGCTCAGCATCTACCAGCAAGACCGCGACTGGGAAAAAGCCATCGAAACCGCGCAACTCCTCAGCCACGACGAGCAGACCTACCAATTTGAAATTGCACAGTTTTATTGCGAACTTGCCCAAACCGCGCTGTTCAAATCCAATCTTGACGCCGCCCGTTACAACGTCCAAAAAGCCTTGGACGCCAACAAAAAATGCGCCCGCGCCAACATGATTTTGGGCGACATCGAAACCAAACAGGGCAATTTCCCCGCCGCTGTCGAGGCATACGGCGCCATCGAGCAGCAAAACCATGCCTACCTGAGCATGGTTGGCGAAAAACTCTACGAAGCCTACGCCGCCCAAGGCAAACAGGAAGAAGGGTTAAACCGGCTCATCGGCTATATGCAGACCTTCCCCGATTTAGACCTCATCAACGTCATCTACGAAAAAGCCCTGCTGCTCAAAGGCGAAAGCGAAGCCGCCCAACTTGCCATCGACCTCGTGCGTCAAAAACCCGACCTCAACGGCGTATACCGCCTGCTCGGTTTGAAAATCAGCGACATGAATCCCGCATGGAAAGCCGACGCCGACATGATGCGCTCCGTCATCGGCCGCCAACTCCAACGCAGCGTCATGTACCGCTGCCGCAACTGCCACTTCAAATCCCAAGTCTTCTTCTGGCACTGCCCTGCCTGCAACAAATGGGAAACCTTCACGCCCAATAAAATCGAAGTGTGAAGCAAACCAACAAAAAGGTTGTCTGAAAAGTTTCAGACGACCTTTTTTTTCACAAACAAACGGTAGTTTATCTTGCCAAACGGTACAAAAAACAACAGTTTTTTCGAAAAAATCTACTTTCTCAAATTAATTACTAAATATAATTAGTAATATTTTCAATATATTAAATTTCCAACCCAAATATTTCATTATGAACTTATCATTTTCTTATTTGTCATGCTAGAATTACTCTCAATTACTCATTTCGAATATTAGCTCACTTCCCCAGTCAAAAAGGAACATTTATTCTGGTTACAGTGAACTAATAAACAATCTCGCAATCTTACTTAATCTAGGTTAAATTACCTAAACAACCCAAAATACAGTACAGATAACGTGAATGAATGAAATGATAAGAGGTTCGACCGTCTAGATATGCAACAAACAATCAAAACGGCCGGAGTCCGAACCATAAAAGGTTTTCCTTATTCTCTAAGGCAACACACCATCAGAAAAACGAATAGATACGGCCCGCCCGATTGAAGATAACAACCTTTAAATCGGTTTTTAGTCGAAAACTTCTGCCGCAAGCAGTATTTTTCTTACACAGGGAAACTCCTCTATTTGATAAAAGGAACACCATATCGTTACATTGCTACGGGTATGAATCCGTAATGTTCAAACATGGGAAATACAAATTATGTCAAAACAAACTCTGTCTGCACTCGCTAATCATGGGCAAACTACCATCCACACATCTCCTGCGATCTCAAACACAACAGGACAAGGGCAAACGACTTCTTCTACACTAAACGCTTTGATTTTTGAACACTCAATGGGTGGAATAAATATCGCTACCGCCCTACCGAAGCAAACTTATGGCAAAACCAACATTACCGATACCTCAAATATGCAGCCAACCAAGTTTTCTATGAATAAAGCCAAACTGACGCCTTTCGAAACCCAGTTGCTTGCCCAAGCCAAAGCTGCTGCCGAGAAAAAAGCAGAACAAGAAAGAGCTGAAGCAGCACATAAAGCAGCCATAGCCGCAGCCGAGAAAAAAGCCGCAGCCGAAAAAAAAGCCGCTCAGGAAAGAGCCGAAATTGCGC
>NZ_KV814878.1:0-12712 GCF_001814135.1 Neisseria sp. HMSC067H09
TCGGTTGTCGGGGGAAAAGGAATTTTGCAAAGGTTTCTGCCTGTTTCTTGCTTTATTGCGGTGTATTGTCTTCTGTCGTTACGTTTGCCTCGGTAGTGTTTTCTTCATCTGAAGCTGACGCGTCTTCCGGCTCTTCCGCTACCCGCTCGAGGCTGACCAGTTGTTCGCCTTCGTCCAGATTAATCAGGCGAACGCCTGCTGCGGCGCGGCCGGTTTCGCGGATTTGTTCGACTTTGGTGCGGATGAGGACGCCGCCGCTGGTAATCAACATCAGGTCGTCGGTTTCGCTAACCAAGGTTGCGGCGACCAAATCGCCGTTGCGCTCGCCGGTGTTGATGGCGATATTGCCTTGTCTGCCTTTGTTTTTACGGCTGTAATCGGCAATCGGAGTGCGTTTGCCGTAGCCGTTGGCGGTGGCGGTCAGCACTTGCAAATCGCTTTGCGCGGCTTCGGGGGCGAAGGTAATCAGGCTGACGATTTTGCCGTCGGCAGGCAGGCGCATACCGCGTAAGCCGCCGCTGCCGCGACCAGACGGACGCACACCGTGTTTGCCGCTTGGCAGGGCATTTTCGTTGTCGACGGTTTCGTCTTCGAGGTCGTCTGAAATCTCGGTTTCGATGTCGGCATCTTCCGCTTCGTCGTTACCGGATTTTTCCCAGTATTCGTTGAAGCGGATGGCTTTACCCAAGTTGGAGAACAGCATGATGTCGTCCGAGCCGCCGGTTTGCGCGGCGCCGACGAGGTAGTCGCCTTCTTTGAGCGCGATGGCTTTGATGCCTTGGCTGCGGACGTTTTTAAAGGCTGAAAGCTGGACTTTTTTCACCATGCCTTGTGCGGTGGCGAAGAAGACGTATTGGTCTTCAGGAAATTCGCGCACAGCGAGGATGGCACTGACTTTTTCGCCTTCTTCCAACTGGATGACGTTGTTAATCGGACGCCCGCGGCTGTTGCGTCCGCCTTCGGGCAGTTTGTAAACCTTAATCCAGTGGCACTTGCCGAGGTTGGTGAAACACATCAAATAGTCATGCGTGTTCGCAACGAACAAGGTCTCGATGAAGTCTTCGTCTTTGGTGGCCGCAGCCTGTTTGCCGCGCCCGCCGCGACGCTGCGCCTGATAGTCGGTGGTCGGCTGGGTTTTGATATAGCCGCCGTGGGTCAGGGTAACGACCATTTCGCGTTGCGGAATCAGGTCTTCATCGGCAATGTCGCCGCCGAACGGGTTGATTTCGCTGCGGCGTTCGTCGCCGAAATTGGTTTTGGTTTCTTCCAATTCTTCGCGGATGATTTGGGTGATGCGTTCCGGTTTCGCCAAAATGTCCAAATAGTCGATGATTTTTGCCATGATGGTTTTGTAGTCACCGACAATTTCTTCTTGGTCGAGGCCGGTCAGGTTGCGCAGGCTCATGCGCAGGATGGCGTCGGCCTGAATTTCGCTCAGATAATAGCCTTGTTCCTGCAAGCCGAGGTTGGCGGGCAGACCTTCGGGGCGCGCCATGCGCAGGTCGAGGTCGGTACGGCTCAACATGTCTTCCACCAAACCGCTGCGCCATGCGCGGGACAGCAGTTTTTCTTTGGCTTCAGGTGCGTCGGCAGATTCTTTAATCAATCGAATCATCTCGTCGATATTGGACAGGGCGACGGCTTTACCTTCGGCGATATGGCCTTCATGACGCGCTTTTTTCAGGCGGAACAGGGTGCGGCGGGTAACGACTTCGCGACGGTGGCGCAGAAATTCCGCCAAAATCTGTTTCAGGTTCAACAGGCGCGGCTGACCGTCAACCAAAGCGACCATATTGATGCCGAAGCTGTCTTGAAGCTGGGTGAGTTTGTAGAGCTGGTTTAAAACGACTTCGGCGTTTTCATTGCGTTTCAATTCGATAACGACGCGCATACCGGATTTGTCGGATTCGTCGCGCAGGTCGGATACGCCTTCCAACGTTTTTTCGCGCACCAGTTCGCCGATTTTTTCCACCAGCTTGGCTTTGTTCACCTGATACGGAATTTCGTCGATGATGATGGCTTCGCGTTCGCCGTTTTTGCCTATGGGTTCGATATGGGTTTTACCGCGCATGACGACGCGGCCGCGGCCGGTTTTATAGCCTTCGCGCACGCCGCTCAAGCCGTAGATGGTTGCGCCGGTCGGGAAATCGGGGGCTTGCAGGATGTTGATCAATTCGTCGATTTCGGTTTCGGGTTCGTCTAAAAGACGCAGACAGGCGTTGATGGTGTCGGTGAGGTTGTGCGGCGGGATGTTGGTCGCCATACCGACGGCGATACCAGACGAGCCGTTGACCAACAGCGCGGGAAAGCGGGTCGGCAACACCAGCGGTTCGTGTTCGCTGCCGTCGTAGTTCGGACCGAAATTGACGGTTTCTTCTTCGATGTCCGCCAGCATTTCGTGGGCGATTTTCGCCATGCGGATTTCGGTATAACGCATGGCCGCGGCGCCGTCGCCGTCAACCGAACCGAAGTTGCCCTGACCGTCGATTAAGACGTAGCGCATCGAGAAATCCTGCGCCATGCGCACGATGGTGTCGTAAACCGCGGAATCGCCGTGCGGATGGTATTTACCGATGACGTCGCCGACGATACGCGCCGATTTTTTGTAGGCGGCGTTCCAGTTGTTTTTCAGCTCGTGCATGGCGTAAAGCACGCGGCGGTGCACCGGCTTCAAACCGTCGCGCACATCGGGCAGCGCGCGGCCGACAATCACGCTCATGGCGTAATCGAGATAGCTTTTGCGCATTTCGTCTTCAAGGCTGACGGGCAGGGTTTCGAGTGCGAATTTATGGTCGTTGCGGATAGTTGCGTCGGTCATGGTTTTCTTTATTTCGTATGGCAAAAATAGATGAGAATTTTAGCATAAAAACGGCTTGGACAGGGCGTTATGCGGGGCAATGCGGCAAATCCGGGCAACTTGCAGAACGATGGTTGTAAAAATAGATAAAAGGTCGTCTGAAACTTTTCAGACGACCTTTTATCTTGAACCGCAGCTAATGCTTAAGCGCGTTTGCGGAATTCGCCGGTACGGGTATCGATTTCGACTTTGTCGCCGTTTTCGATGTAAGACATCACTTGGATTTCAGTGCCGCCGACCAGACGCGCAGTTTTCATCACTTTGCCGGAAGTATCGCCTTTAACGGCAGGCTCAGTGTATTCAACTTCGCGTACGATGATGGTAGGCAGTTCGACAGAAATGGGGTTGCCTTCGTAGAAGGTCACTTCGCATTGGTCTTCCATGCCGTCAACGATGAATTTCAACGCGTCGCCGATGTTGTCGGCTTCGATTTCGTATTGGTTGAATTCTTCGTCCATGAAGACGTACATAGGGTCGGCAAAGTAGCTGTAAGTACAGTTTTTGCGGGACAGGATGACGACGTCGAATTTGTCGTCGGCTTTGTAAATGGTTTCGGAAGCGGCACCGGTCAGCAGGTTTTTCAGTTTCATGCTGACTTTGGCGGAAGAGCGGCCGCCCTTGATGTATTCGGTTTTTTGAACGACCATAGGATCGTTGCCGACCATGAATACGTTGCCGGCGCGCAGTTCTTGTGCTGTTTTCATGTATTGTCCAATCAAATCGGTTGTAAATAAACGCGCTATTTTAGCGTATTTTTTTAAGCTTTGAAATAAAGGCGGCGAGTTTTTCGGGGGCGGAAGGCTGCTCGAAAAGATAACGGCTCCAGTCCTCCGCACCTTGCCGCCAGTCGTTTTGGTGTTGTTGCAGGATTTGCCAACATTCAAGGCGCTGCGTGGCGGATAATGCCTCTCCGCCGTTGAGGTCGTCTGAAAGGCGGCGGTGTGCCGAGGCGGTTTCGGGCGTGTAGAAGCCGTGTGCCTTATCCCAAAAGGCGTGGAGTTTGTCGAGATGGACATTCTCGTCTTGCGGGTAGATGTGCCAAAAGAAGGGTTTGCCGGCAAGCTGGGCGCGGACGAAACTGTCTTCGCCGCGTATCACGGCGCAGTCGGCGAGGTGCAGCAGTTTGTCGAAATCCTGTTGCGGCACGAAAGGGATTTTGACGAGGCGGACTGAGGTCGTCTGAAAAACATCGCCGTCGTTCTGCAGGGCATCTTGCGGAATAACGCCGCTTTGCTTGAGGCTGTCAATAATTTGCGTACCCGCCAGCAACAGGGTCAACTCGCTGCCTGCCTGTTGCCACATGTCCAGCCATTTTGCCCAAATATCGCTCCGGTAGCCGAAAAGCAGCCATTCGGGCGCGTTTTTTTCGGGCAACATCAGCCGCTCTCGCAAGGCTTCGGTATCGAAACGGACGGCATCGCGGTAATCGCGTTCGCGTATCAACCCGCCGCTTTTTTCGCTGAAACCCATAAACCAAAAATATTTTTGAACACCCTCCTGCGGCGAAGGCATCAGATGCAGCCTTTCATTGCTTTCCTCCGCGCTCAAATACTCCCAATTCAGCCAAAGCGGCTTGTGTTGGCGGATGATGTGCAACACATTTTCAGGCAGATCACAGGCGAAAGTTTCGATGACAATATCGGGAACAGGCGCATTATTAATATCCGCCACTTCAGCATGCCAAGTGCGGACATGAATATCCTGATGAACGCAGGGAACGTCGGGCAAATCGGGACAAAGCGCACGCAAGGCGGACACATCGTCCGTCCACAAATGCACCTGCCAACCAAGTTCACGGTGCAAAACACGGGCAAGCCGCAAGGAAACGCCGATGTCGCCGAAATTGTCGATAACGTTGCAAAAAATCCAACAAACAGGGAAAGCGTGTGTATTCATAAAAGACTCGAGGTCGTCTGAAATCGGTTTCAGACGACCTTTTCAAAACTAAAACGCGCCGAAATAGTGGAACAAATACACAATCAGCAAAACGATTGGAATAAACAGCAGCATGGTTTGACGTTTCAAATCAAACTCTTGCTTAAGATGATGCTTGATGGTGTCGAAAAGGACGAATTTGAACAGAAATGTCGCTTCGCAGGCAAGGATGATGCCGTTGATTAAGTGTTGCGCCGCGTCTTCAGGCGGATTGACGGCGAAAACGGCAAGCGTCGCCAAGGGTATCAGGCAGACGGCAAGCCAGCGGATGATAAGCAGTTTGGACATGGTGTGTAATCAGTTCAAAATAATTGGAAGAGGGCGGTTATTTATGTCTGATTTCCCAACACTGATGGATTTTCTTGTTGCGGAAATCGTCGGGAACGGATTGTTTGGAAATGTCTTTGACGGCGTATTGTTCCGATACCGAATCGTCCAAGACGAAGCTGCGCAAGTTGTTGGAGAAGTACAAAAGGCCGTCTGAAGCGAGCAGGTTCATCGCGCCGGCTATGAGTTTTGAGTGGTCGCGCTGGATGTCGAGGATGTCGAGCATCTTTTTGCTGTTGGAGAAGCTGGGCGGATCCATAACGATAAGGTCGAACTGTTTGCCTTCGGCGGCGGCGTTTTGCAGGTATTGGAACACGTCGGCGCGGACGATTTTGTGTTGTTCGGGGCTGATGCCGTTGAGTTCGAAATTGCGTTTCGCCCAATCGAGATAAGTGTTGGACAAATCGACGGTTTCACTGGACGCTGCGCCGCCGGTGGCTACATAGACGGTGAAGCTGCCGGTGTAGGAAAACAGGTTGAGGAAGCGTTTGCCCGCTGCGGTTTCGCCGACTTTTTTGCGCGTGTTGCGGTGGTCGAGAAAGAGGCCGGTATCGAGGTATTTGTCGAGGTTGACCCAAAACTTGCGGCCGTTTTCGGTGATGACGAAATCGTCGCCGGTTTTGCCGGTTTTCTCGTATTGCTGCAAGCCTTTTTGGCGTTCGCGGCGTTTGAGGTGGATTTGTTCGGGCGCAAAACCGGTAACGAAGGCGACGGCTTCCAATACTTCGGCAAGCCACGCTTCGTATTCTTCGGGCTGCATCAGCCAGCCGGTATCGTATTCCTGAAGGTGGATTTGGTCGCCGTAAACATCGACGGCGAAGGGGAATTGGGGGATGTCGCGGTCGTAAATGCGCCAGGCTTCGATGCCGTTGCGTTTCGCCCATTTCATGAGGTGTTTGATGTTTTTGCCCATGCGGTTGGCGAAGGGTGTGATGTCGGTCATGGTTTCAGACGGCCTGAATGAGGATTAGGAAGGGTTTGAATTTTAACGCAGTTGATGCCTTTTTGCTTGACCGTTGTCTATAAAATCTATATTATCCGCCGTTCGCCTTTTTATACGAAGCCATCGTCTTCCAACCTAAACCGCCGTTTCGGGCGCGTTTCTTTTATTGCTTGCTGATTTGCCAAGCCTTTCTGTGCAGGTTGTCGTCGATGTTAACCACAAGCAAGATGCTTGCGACAACCCTGTAACTTCACATTTCCCGTATCGTTACTTTCCTTTGCTTCAGGTCGTCTGAAAACCGTTCAGGCGTGCGCGTTGTTGTCTCTTTAGGATAGCCATGTCTATTAAATTTGCCGATTTGAACCTTGATAAAAACATCTTGTCCGCCGTGCGCAGCGAGGGTTACGAAAGCCCAACGCCGATTCAGGCGCAAGCCATTCCGTTTGCTTTGGAAGGCCGCGACATCATGGCTTCGGCGCAAACCGGCTCCGGCAAAACCGCCGCCTTCCTGCTGCCGACGTTGCAGCGGCTGACCAAACGCAGCGAAAAACCGGGCAAAGGTCCGCGCGCGTTGGTGTTGACGCCGACCCGCGAATTGGCGGCGCAAGTCGAGAAAAACGCGCTGGCGTACGCCAAAAATATGCGTTGGTTCCGCACCGTCAGCATCGTCGGCGGCGCATCTTTCGGCTACCAAACCCGCGCCTTGAGCAAACCGGTTGACCTGATTGTCGCCACGCCGGGCCGTCTGATGGACTTGATGCAAAGCGGCAAAGTCGATTTCGCCCGCTTGGAAGTGCTGATTTTGGACGAAGCCGACCGTATGTTGGACATGGGTTTTATCGACGACATTGAAACCATCGTCGAAGCGACTCCGACCGACCGTCAGACTTTGTTATTCTCCGCCACTTGGGACGGCGCGGTCGGCAAACTCGCGCGCAAACTGACTAAAAACCCTGAAATCATCGAAGTCGAGCGCGTGGACGACCAAGGCAAAATCGAAGAGCAGCTGCTGTACTGCGACGATATGCGCCACAAAAACCGCCTGCTCGACCACATTCTGCGCGACGCCAACATCGACCAATGCGTGATTTTCACGTCCACCAAAGCCATGACTGAAGTCATCGCCGACGATTTGTACGAAAAAGGTTTCGCCGCCAACTGCCTGCACGGCGACATGCCGCAAGGCTGGCGTAACCGCACGCTGATGGATTTGCGCAAAGGCCGCTGCAAAATTTTGGTTGCCACCGACGTTGCCGCACGCGGTATCGACGTGCCGACCATTACCCACGTCATCAACTACGACCTGCCGAAACAGGCGGAAGACTACGTTCACCGCATCGGCCGTACCGGACGGGCAGGGCGCACGGGTATTGCGATTACCTTCGCCGAAGTGAACGAATACGTCAAAGTACACAAAATCGAAAAATACATCGGCCGTAAATTGCCCGAGCTGACCGTCGAAGGCATGGAGCCGACCCGCAAGCGCAAATCCGCAGGCGGCAAGCCGAAAGGCAAAGGTGGCTGGGGCGATAGAAAATCCGGCGGCTGGCGCGGCGATAAGAAACCTGGCAAAGAAGGCTTCGGCGGCAAATCGCGCGGCGAAGGTTTCAAAAAAGAAGGATTTAAGAAAGGCGGCGAAGGCTTCAAAGGCAAACGTAAAGCCAACGATTCTTTCGGCTCGAAACCAAGCCGTCCAGCGAAAAGAGGCTGATGCTAAAGCCAAATCAATAGCGGGTATAGTGGATTAAATTTAAATCAGGACAAGGCGAGGCAACGCCGTACTGGTTTAAAGTTAATCCACTATATGAAGAAACTTTGATACCGCGTTGCCTAACAAAAAGGTCGTCTGAAATCGATTTTCAGACGACCTTTTTATTATGATGAGACGAAGGAGAGTTTGAGACAGATGGGTTCAATACGCCATAAATTTATACCGGCTCATGCGCCCATTGAGGAAGCGTGGTTTTCTGTTTGCAAAATGCAAATAACCGCTGTCCGCTGAATTTCTCAAACATCAGCTCCACACCGCTTTGCAAGCGCAAAATCAGTGCGGAAGGTGTATCTATTTTGATAAAGTCGATGCGGTGCTGTACCAGTTTTGCAATAGTCGAATACAAATCAAGCTTGTCTGCATGATTGAAGAACCAGGGATTAAGACTTAACCAGCGTCCTCCGTTTAATGGCTCTCCGGGTTGGAAATCAGCACGGATTTGAGTAAGGCGGTCGTCTGAAAAATGCAGTTCAATATTGCCATAAAGCCAGATATTCCATCCCTTTTTCACTAAAAGCCCTTTAGGAACGCATTCGGGAGCGGGGAACATTTGTAAAATCATTTCTGCAGTTTGTCCGATTTCCAGATAATCAAATCGGCCTGTGGTCAGAAAGTCAAACATATCGACAGAAATCGGAAAGTGGTAACGCATGGCAAGCTTCAGACGAGGTAGGAAGAATGGCGTTATATTAGTTCAAAAGTCAAATGCAATCAATTCTTATTTCTATTTTTAGTTGATTTCACTATTTGAGGACATTTCATTTTTTGTACAATTTAAAATTAAGATACTCTCATTAATACCGTCATTTCCGCATAGGTAGGAATATGAAAGTTTGAAGTAGCAGCAAACTCTGAATATTTTTATATGGTGGATTAAATTTAAATCAGGACAAGGCGACAAAGCCGCAGACAGTACAGATAGTACGGCAAGGCGAGGCAACGCCGTACTGGTTTAAAGTTAATCCACTATAAAACCAAGTTGTTTTCGCGGGGAAAGTCCAAGCTACAGATAAAAGAAGGTCGTCTGAAATTTTTCAGACGACCTTTTATTCCCATCAGGGCAATTAACGGCTGCGTTCGATAAAACGGTAATAGGTTTCGCCGTCTTGGACGTAACCCAATTCCACACGGGCAATTTCAGAAATCGCTTCTTGACCGTTCGCCAAATCATCGACTTCCGCAGCAAGGAACTGGTTGCGCAAAGTGAGCGTCTGGTTTTTCTCCTCCTGCACGGAAAGTTGTTCCTGCAATTCTTCCGTATGCCCGATACTGCCTTTTCCGAACCAAAGGCTGTATTGGCAGTAAGCGAGTGCGATGGATAAAACAACAGTTACCCACTTCATACATCAATACCTTTTCTTATTTGCCCAGTTGATAGAATGCGGCTTTGCCGGGGTAGTAGGCAGCTTCTGCCAATTCTTCCTCGATGCGCAGCAGTTGGTTGTATTTCGCCATGCGGTCGGAGCGGCTCAATGAACCGGTTTTGATCTGCATACAGTTGGTAGCGACTGCCAAGTCGGCGATGGTACTGTCTTCGGTTTCGCCGGAACGGTGGCTCATTACGCTGGCGTAACGGCTGCGTTTTGCCAAGTCAACCGCTTGCAAGGTTTCGCTCAAAGTACCGATTTGGTTGACTTTGACCAGCAATGCGTTTGCCACGCCTTTTTCGATGCCTTGGGCAAGGATTTTCGGATTGGTTACGAACAAGTCGTCGCCGACCAGTTGTACTTTGCTGCCGAGTTTTTCGGTAAGGAGTTTCCAGCCTTCCCAGTCGTTTTCATCCATACCGTCTTCGATGGAGATAATCGGGAATTCGTTAACCAGGCCTTCAAGGTATTCGGCAAATTCTGCGCTGGTGTAAGAACGGCCTTCGGCTTCCAAGTGGTATTTGCCGTCTTTGTAGAACTCGCTGGATGCGCAGTCCAAAGCAAACAATACGTCATCGCCCGCTTTGTAGCCGGCGGCCTCGGTTGCTTCAACCATCAGTTGCAAAGCTTCTTTGTGGCTGTTCAGGTTAGGTGCGAAACCGCCTTCATCGCCGACAGTAGTCGGGAAACCTTTACCGTCGCACAGTTTTTTCAGCGCGTGGAAAATTTCGGCACCGCAGCGCAGGGCTTCGCGGAAAGATTTCGCGCCGACAGGCATAATCATAAATTCTTGAATGTTCAAGCTGTTATTGGCATGTTCGCCACCGTTGATAACGTTCATCATCGGAACAGGCAAAGCCATAGGACCGGCACCGCCTAAGTAACGGTAAAGCGGCAGGCCTGAATCTTCGGCAGCTGCGCGGGCAACAGCCATAGAAACCGCCAAAGTAGCGTTCGCACCCAAATTGCCTTTGTTTTCAGTGCCGTCCAGCTCGATCATGATTTTGTCGATGTAGGATTGTTCGTTAGCGTCGATACCGATCAGGGCTTGGGCAATTTGGTTGTTGACGTGTTCGACTGCTTTCAATACGCCTTTACCCAAGTAACGGGATTTGTCGCCGTCGCGAAGTTCCAAAGCCTCTTTTTGACCGGTAGACGCACCGCTCGGTACGGCGGCACGGCCCATTACGCCGGACTCCAGCAATACATCGCATTCTACGGTGGGGTTGCCGCGTGAATCCAAAATCTCGCGGGCAAAAATATCAACGATTGCGCTCATGAATATTCTCCAAATGAGGATGAAAAAAGAAAAGTAGCTTTGTTACATTTCAGGCGACCTGTAAGTGTCGCTGAAAGCACATCAACGGCGATTATACCGATGGTGGTATTGGAATTACGATGAAACCGACTTTAAGTTTGTTTCACGTCAACATCGGTTTTGCACAAAAAATAATATCTGCTCAAGCAGCCTCGCATTTTAACAGTTTTTGAGGTTTCAGGGCAGGGGAGCTTGCTGAGAATGCTTTGTTTTAGGCAGGAAGGTCGTCTGAAAAACGATTCGAATGAGCATTTAACCAACCGATAATATTCAATATCTTTTCGAATTTTGAGATAAATGAGGATTTTTTAAGGGCTTGGAGAACAGTATTGTCTAATCTGTGATAGCCGCTGATTTCAATAATGCGAACCATATTTGAGTGATTATTTAAAGCCCTTACGCCGAGAATGGCTTGTCCTTTCTCTCCATTTTCTAGGAAATAAACAGGATATTTGGGAACAGGTATATTGGCAACTTTGTTGAAAAAGCAAAATCGGTATCAAAATTTCCGGGCATTTATCATCGTGTAAAAAAATAACAAAGCCCTTGCAAAATTTTGTCAAGGTTGGCATTTAAATGCTATAATGCCGTGCATCTTGCACAAACTGAAAGACTGAGCATCATGCGTATCGTAGAAAAAGCCTATACTTTCGACGATGTTTTGTTGGTTCCTGCACATTCAACCGTGCTGCCACGAGACGTTAAACTTCAAACCAAGCTCACCCGCGAAATCACGCTCAACCTCCCCTTACTTTCCGCCGCAATGGACACCGTTACCGAAGCACGCCTCGCCATTTCCATGGCGCAAGAAGGCGGTATCGGCATTATCCATAAAAACATGACGCCCGAAATGCAGGCGCGTGCCGTTTCCAAAGTGAAACGCCATGAGAGCGGCGTAGTTAAAGACCCGGTAACGGTTGCCCCGACGACGCCCATCCGCGAAGTATTGGAAATGCGCGCGCAACGCAAACGCAAAATGTCCGGTCTGCCCGTCGTTGAAAACGGCAAAGTGGTCGGCATCGTTACCAACCGCGACCTGCGTTTTGAAAACCGCCTCGACCTGCCCGTTTCCGCCATCATGACCCCGCGCGAACGCTTGGTTACCGTCCCTGAAGGCACAAGCATCGACGAAGCTCGCGAACTGATGCACGAACATAAAGTCGAGCGCGTTTTGGTCTTGAACGAAAAAGACGAGCTTAAAGGCTTGATTACCGTAAAAGATATTTTGAAAACCACCGAGTTTCCAAATGCCAACAAAGACTCCGAAGGCCGTTTGCGCGTAGGCGCGGCAGTCGGTACCGGCGGAGACACCGAAGAGCGTGTAAAAGCCTTGGTCGGAGCGGGAGTCGACGTCATCGTCGTCGATACTGCACACGGCCATAGCCAAGGCGTTATCGAGCGCGTGAAATGGGTAAAAGAAACCTATCCGCACATCCAAGTCATCGGCGGCAATATCGCAACCGCCAAAGCCGCTTTAGATTTGGTCGCAGCAGGAGCAGACGCCGTCAAAGTCGGTATCGGTCCGGGTTCGATTTGTACCACCCGTATCGTTGCAGGCGTAGGCGTGCCGCAACTGACCGCCATTCACAATGTTGCCGAAGCCCTCAAAGGTACCGGCGTTCCGCTGATTGCCGACGGCGGCATCCGCTTTTCAGGTGACATCGCCAAAGCTCTGGCAGCAGGCGCATACAGCGTCATGCTTGGCGGTATGTTTGCCGGTACGGAAGAAGCACCGGGCGAAATCGAACTCTACCAAGGCCGCTCGTACAAATCCTACCGAGGCATGGGTTCTCTGGGGGCAATGAGCCAAGGTTCCGCCGACCGCTACTTCCAAGATAAAACCGACAGCACCGACAAATACGTCCCCGAAGGCATTGAAGGCCGCGTTCCCTACAAAGGTCCGATTGTGAACATCATTCACCAACTGACCGGCGGCCTGCGTTCCAGCATGGGCTATTTGGGCTGCGCCAATATCGCAGAAATGCACGAAAAAGCGGAATTTGTAGAAATTACCTCCGCCGGTATGAGCGAATCCCACGTTCACGATGTTCAAATTACCAAAGAAGCGCCGAACTATCACCGCTAAGGTAAAGTGAAAAAAGGTCGTCTGAAAGTTTCAGACGACCTTTTTCTATTGTTTGAATAATGCCCTAAAAATCAGATTGAGACCTTTGCAAAATTCCCCAAAATCCCC
>NZ_KV814879.1:0-26792 GCF_001814135.1 Neisseria sp. HMSC067H09
AGATTTGGGGGCCAGTTCAAAGTTTTCAGACGACCTTTATTGAGCTCAGCTATATCTTTTAATATGAGACCTTTTCAAAAAGCCCTCAGCTTGTTCAAAGGAAACAAAAAATCTGTTTTAAAAAATAAACCCTTACTATTTTCCAGTAAGGGTTTATTGAAAATCTGGCACGCCCACGGGGATTCGAACCCCGGTTGCCGCCGTGAAAGGGCAGTGTCCTAGGCCTCTAGACGATGGGCGCGTAACCGAGTTGCGAACTATACATAAGCGTTAAAACGCTGTCAACGGGTTTGGGGTTTTTTATGGTCAAATCAGTTTCAGACGACCCTTCTGCGCCTTATCTTTGTATCCGCTTTGCCTGTATAATGCCGCTTTTAATGAAAAGGAAAACAAACCATGTGGTTCAAGCAGATCAGTTTTTATCCGCTCAACAAAGAAAAGCTGTCCGAAGCGGACGTACTTGCCGACAAACTTGCAGAGGCTGAATTTACCCGCTGCCAAGGTTTGGACTGGTCCAGCGAAGGCTTTGCCGCACCGGTTTCGTTCTCTCCCGAACTCGTTTTCCCTGCCGATTTTACTTTGCGCGTCGCCCTGAAAAAAGAAGAAAAAGTCCTGCCTGCCGGCGTCATCCGCGATATTTTGGAAGAGAAGGTGGCGGAAATCCAAAACAATGAAGCCCGCAATGTCGGCCGCAAGGAAAAACAAGAGCTTAAAGAACAGATTACAGACGACCTGCTGCCCCGCGCGTTTACCCGCAGCAGCCGTACTGAAGCGGTGTTCAACACCCGCCACGGCTATCTGCTTGTCAATAACGCGGCTTCCGCCAAAGCGGAAAACATCCTGACCAAGCTGCGCGAAGCCTTGGGCGGTTTGGAAGCCTCGCTGCCGAATACCAAGCAATCTCCCTCTTCCCTGATGACCAGTTGGCTGTTGCAAGGGCATTGCGAAGGCGGTTTTGAATTGGACAGCGATTGCGAACTCAAAGGCGTAGGCGATGTTGTTTCCGTCGTCAAAGTGTCCAAACAAGATTTGACTGCCGATGAAGTGGTCCAACACGTCAAAAACGGCAAAACCGTAACCCAGCTCGGCTTGGTGTGGCGCGAGCAAATCGCCTTCATCCTCACGCAAGACTTCACGCTCAAGCGCATCCAATACCTCGACGTATTGCAGGAAGAAGCCGAAAGCAACGGCGACGATGCCGCCAGCCTTGCCTTCGCCTCGCAAATCCTGATGGCGGAATCCGTCAGCACCATGTTGGAAGAGCTGGTTTCCTATTTGGGCGGCTGGCAAGACTAATTTTTCAGACGACCCTTGCACGATAAAAGGTCGTCTGAAACCTACATCCGATGGACAACCTTTATGTTTAAACACTTCGCATTCCTGCCGCTCGCCATTATGCTTGCCCTCCCCGCCTCTGCCGCCGTCCTGACTTCCTATCAGGAACCGGGCTGCACCTACGACGGCGATGTCGGCAAAGACGGCAAACCCGCCGGCAAAGGCACATGGCGCTGCCAAGACGGACGCAGCTACACCGGCGCGTTTAAAAACGGCAAATTCGACGGACAAGGCGTTTACACCGTCTCCGCCAACCGCGAAACCTTCATCGAGCCGTTCAATTCCAACAGCACCAAGTTCCGCAACATGGTACTGTCGGGCACGTTCAAAAAAGGTCTGGCACACGGCAAATTCACCGCCTCGCAAAACGGCGAAACCGTCTTCATCATGAAATGCGAAAACGGCATGATTAAAGAAGTGAAACTGCCCAAAACCAAATAACCCCGTCCCGCATTTTCAGGCGACCTCCCCGCAGACGTCGTCTGAAAACCGCAAGAAACAAGGAAAACATTATGAGCATCAAGTCCGACAAATGGATACGCCGCATGAGCGAAGAGTTCGGCATGATCGACCCCTTCGAGCCGAACCAAATCAAAGAAGCCAACGGACAGCGCATCATCTCCTACGGCACGTCCAGCTACGGCTACGACATCCGCTGCGCCAACGAATTTAAAATTTTCACCAACATCAACAGCACCATCGTCGATCCCAAAAACTTTGACCCGAAAAACTTCGTCACCGTCGAAGACGACTGCTGCATCATCCCGCCCAATTCCTTCGCACTGGCGCGTACGGTCGAATACTTCCGTATCCCGCGCAACGTCCTGACCGTCTGCTTGGGCAAATCCACCTACGCCCGCTGCGGCATCATCGTCAACGTTACCCCGTTCGAGCCGGAATGGGAAGGCTACGTTACCCTCGAGTTTTCCAACACCACCCCCCTGCCCGCCAAAATCTACGCCGGCGAAGGCGTGGCGCAAGTCCTCTTCTTCGAGAGCGACGAAATCTGCGAAACTTCCTACAAAGACCGCAACGGCAAATACATGGGACAAACCGGTGTGACCCTGCCGAAAACCTGATGGTTGGATAAGCCGGCAAAATATAGAGCGTTTCATTTTGCCGAACAGACAATGCAGGAATGATACAAAAAAGTCGTCTGAAATCTTGGACTTCAAAGTTTCAGACGACCTTCTTTATTATCTATATGGCAAAGTAGAAACAGAATGCTCTGTTTTATCTCAATCCGTTATGTTCGGAATGAAGCTGCATCCTTCTGTCCGCCTCAGCTGACAAAACACCTTTAACCGTACGGAAGTGGGAGGCGGCTTTTTCCATATCCGTGCCATTCGGCAGCTTGATTGCGATGCCATTGAAGTTTCTATATTCATAAACAATCTTTGCCCCATATTCGCGGACTGCGTTCATAAGCCTTTCCGAACCGGTTTCGGGATCGTAAAAAATAATCAGGGTATTCGTAGCTTCTGTCGTTTCTAAAAGTGAAGATGATGAATGCGGCTGCCTCTCGGGATGCAGTATGCTGGTTGACGTACAGGCAGCAAGCGTAAAGGCAGGCAAAACGACATAAATCAAATCGCGTTTTTTCATAATATTTCAGATTTTCGATGAGGCATTATTTCGACAATATATCCAAAGTCAGGACAACTGAAGAATATTACAGGACACGTCGTCTGAAAACACAAAACCTATTTTCAGACGACCTTTCCCTTTAGGAAGAATGGGGGGATAGGCAGTAAAGTTTGCCTTCTGCACAATCCGACGAACTAGCCTGCCAATTGCGGGAAAATGGATTTCAATCCGGCAACGATGATTTCTACGGAGACGGCGGCAAGCATCATGCCCATGATGCGGTTGAGGATGGTCAGCCCTGTCGTGCCCAGTTTTTTGCTGATTCGTCCGGCGACAACGAGGATGGCGTAGCAAATCAGGCTGACAAGGAAGCCTGCGGCGAGAATCAAAGCAATATCGCTGTAATTTTTGGCGGCTGAGGCGTAGATGATGACGGTGGAGATACCGCCGGGACCGATGGTGATGGGGATGGCGACGGGAACGACGGCGATGGCTTTGGCGTTTTTCTGGATATGTTGTACGACGCCTTCTTCTTTGTCTCCGCCGATATTTTGTTTGGCGGGGTTGTCGTTGCCGTTCATCATGGAAATAGCGATGAGCAAGACCAAAATACCGCCGCCGACTTGGAAAGAGCCGACGCTGATGCCTAAGATTTTCAACAACATCCCGCCCGTTAAGGTGAAGACGGTAATGACGATGAAGACGGCGAGCGCGGCGGTGCGGGCGATGCGGCGCTTTTCTTTGGTGCTGTGATCCTGCGTCAAATCGAGGTAAATCGAAAGCGCGCTGAACGGGTTGATCAGTACAAGGAAGGCAACCAAAAGTTTGCCGATTTCTACACCTAATTCCATTTTTCATTCCCTTATTTGTTTTTTGTAGAGACGTTTACGTCCGCTTTATCGTTGAATTCGTAGTGGCGTTTGGTTTTATGTTCGCTGGAAATACCCATTAGTAGCGCAAGTACGGTCATGATGGAAAGCGTTGCAGTACCGCCGTAGCTGACCAACGGCAGAGGGACGCCGACAACGGGCAAAATGCCGCTCACCATGCCCATGTTCACAAAGGCGTAGCAGAAAAAAGTCATGGTTAATGCGCCGGCGAGCGTGCGGCTGTAAAGCGATTGGGCTTTGGCGGCAATCAGCAGTCCGCGCGTCAGAATAACGAAATAAACCAGCAGCAGCAAGATGTTGCCGATCAAACCGAATTCTTCGCCATACACGGCAAAAATGAAGTCGGTCGTGGACTCGGGAATGTAATCCAAATGCGTTTGCGTGCCGTTGAGCCAGCCTTTTCCCCAAACGCCGCCCGAACCGATGGCAATCATGGCCTGGATGATGTGGTAGCCTGCGCCCAAAGGGTCCTGCGTCGGGTCAAACAGCGTCAGAACGCGGGTTTTCTGATAGTCGTGCATCCCGTAGTTCCACAAAAGCGGCAATGCGGCAACAAAGGCAATGATGGCGGCAAAGATGACTTTCCACGGCAGGCCTGCGAAAAAGACGATGAAAATACCCGATGCCATAATCAAAACTGCCGTACCCAAGTCGGGCTGTTTCAAAATCAGCGCAACGGGGATGAGGATTAAAAGCATGGCGATGATGTAGTGAAACCATTTCAGACGACCTTCGTGCCGCTGGAAGTACCAAGCGACGGTCATGGGCAGGACGATTTTCATGATTTCGGACGGCTGGATGCGCGTGAACCCCAGTTCCAACCAGCGTGTAGAGCCATTGACGGTCACGCCTGCGACTTCGACGGCGACAAGCAGCAACACGCCAATCAGGTACATCGGCAGCGCAACCTTTGCGGCATCACGCGGCTTGAACGAGGCGACAAACCACAGCAGGGCGAAGCCGAAAACCGTATGCAGGGTTTTGTGTTCAAGCTGACCGAAATCCTGCCCGTCCGCCGAATAGAGCAAAAACAGGCTCATGATGTAGATGGCGAGCATGGGGAAAAACAGCCACGGGTCTATCGGAGCAGATACGGTGCGCTTGATTTTTGCCCACATTCCGACCATTTCATTCATGATTTGCTTCCTCCTGTTTCAAACCGTAGGCTTTTTGGAATATGGTCGGCGGTTGGGGTTGTGTGCGGTGTTGTTGCGGTTCGGGCATTCCGCCTGCGTCGGGGTCGTCTGAAAACTGCTGCGGCTTGACGTTGAGCATATAAAAATCGGTCAGGCTGCGGGCAAGCGGTGCGGCGTAGGCACCCCAGCCGCCGTTTTCCAGAATCACGGCAATGGCGATTTCAGGTTTTTCCAAGGGAGCGAACGAAATAAACCACGCATGGTCGCGGTGTTGCTCGCGCAAGGCTGCGGCGTTGTAACGACCGCCCTGCTTAATTTGCACAACCTGCGCCGTGCCCGTTTTGCCGCCCATGCTGTAAGCCAATCCGCCGCCGATGCGGTGTGCCGTACCGCCCGGTTTCAAGACTTTCTCCATCGCCTGTTTGACGTATTCGAAGTTATCTTGTTTGAACGGGATTTTGTATTCAGGATTGGGATTGATACGCGTGATTTTGCGTTTGTCGAAATCCAACAATTCTTTTACCAAATGCGGCTGATAAACCACGCCGTTATTGGCGAGCGAAGCGGTGGCGTGTGCCATTTGCAGCGGGGTGTAAGCGTTGTAACCCTGCCCGATGCTGACTGAGACCATCTCGCCTGCGCGCCATTCTTTGGCGGTAGGATCGGACGATTTGGCAAAGCGTTTCGCCTTCCATTCGCGGCTGGGCAAAACACCCGTATATTCGCTGGGCAGGTCGATGCCGGTTTTTTTGCCGAAACCGAATTGCGCTAAATACGGCGACGCTTTGTCTATGCCCATTTCGTAGCCCAAGCGGTAGAAAAAGGTATCGGACGACACCTGTATCGCCTTGCTCAAATTCGCTGAACCGTGACCGCTGCGTACGGAATCTCGGAAAATGTGGCGGCTGCCGGGGATGCTCCATGCGCCGGGCGCGGGAACGACCGTCGTTTGGGTAATTTTGCCGCTTTCCAGCAAAGCCATGCCCATAAACGGCTTAAACGTCGAGCCCGGCGGATACAGACCTTGCGTTACGCGGTTGACCAACGGCTTTTTCCAGTCACCATTCAAGGCTTTCCAAGTTTCGCTGTCGATGCCGTCGATAAAGAGGTTGGGATCGAAAGAAGGCTTGGAAACGAAAGCCAACACTGTACCGTCTTGCGGATTAATGGCGACAATCGCCCCGCGCCTATCTCCCAATATTTTGTCCGCCTCTTGTTGCATGCGGATGTCCATGCCCAAGCGCAAAGTTTGCCCCATGCGCGACGGCACGTTTTTCAAGACGCGCACAATATTGCCGTAAGCGTCTTTTTCCACTTCTTGATAGCCGGGCGCACCATGAAGCTGTGGTTCGTAAAATTTTTCCAGACCCGATTTGCCGATGTGCGTGCTGCCGCGATAGAGCGCAGTCAAGCCCTCTTCTTCCAAAATTTCCTGATCTTTGTCGCTGATGCGCCCGATATAGCCTAAAAAGTGTGAAGTCAGCTTGCCATAAGGATACTCGCGGAAAGTGCGCGAATTGACTTCTACGCCTTTAAATTCATTAAGATGCACGGACAATTTTGCCGCTTCTTCATCTGTCAGGCGCAGCTTGAGCGGGATATTTTCAAATTTTCGGTAGCTTTCGCGGTATTTGTGGAAACGCTTCAAATCGGTAGGCGTAATATCGACATACTTCCGCAGGGCTTCGATGACATCCTCCATCTTACCCTCAATACGGCTGGGGATGACTTCCAGCGAAAACACGGGATAGTTTTTTGCCAACGGTACGCCGTTGACATCTACGATTTCGCCGCGAACGGGCGGGGTTGGAATTAATGTGATGCGGTTGCTGGATGCCTGTCCGGAAAAATCGTCATGCCGAAACACCTGCAAATAGACAAACCGAGCCACCAATGCGGCAAACAAAACCACAATCAGGATAAACGCCACCAGCAGACGCAATAAAGAATCGGCTTGCGCCGCCTTTGCAATCTGTGTTTTACCGCTACCGCCATTTTTCAGACGACGTTTCAAAATATTCAGTATAGACATGGTTTCACGTTATCTGTTGGCGCGATAGAAATTGGTCAACATCAGCATCAACTGGCTCAAGAAAGGCCAAAGCAGCGCACCGATCAAAGGCGCAATGAAACTTTGCCAAGTAATGATTTGGTTGTTGAGGAACAGACGTGCCGCCACCAATACCGCCTGATGGCAAAACAATGCCGCCAATACCGCCCCGATCTGCATGATGTGGCTGTAGAGCATAATTTGACGGCGCGTGTTCAATACGAAATACACCATGACCGTATAAGACAATGCGTGCAGCCCCAAAGTCGCTGCCGTTGCGGCATCTACTATCAAGCCGAGTAAAAACGCAATGCCCATGCCGACACGTTGAGGATGGTGCATAGACCAATAAAGCAGCATCAGCGCGGTCAGTTCCGGCAACCAGAAAAAACCATCAAAGGGAAAAGGCATGAAATCGACAAGCATGGTTACGGCAAAACTTGCCGCAATCACGCCGACGGGCATGGCACGGTAGGAATCGTCAAAATCGTTCATGAATGATTTATTGGGAAGAATGGGAAGAAGACAGAACCAAAACAAAGCGGCTGCGGCGCAAAGCGGCAAACGGGGTCAGTTCTGTGTCGTAATAAGGCGTACCGGAAGCACGGACGACTTTATCCACGCGCGCTACGGGAATGCCTGCCGGATAAATGCCGTCCAAACCCGAGGTAATCAAAACATCCTGCGGCTTCAAATCCGATCCCGTCGGGAAATAGCGCAAATCCAAACCCACACCGTTGCCGTAGGCGAGATTGCGTTCGCCTGTACGCTCAACTGCAACAGGAACGATACTTTGCGCAGCCGACATCAATTCGACTTCCGCGCTGTTTGCGTGAACTAAGGTAATTCGTCCGATTAAGCCGTCTTGATCGATAACGGCATCGCCTGCCATTACCCCTTCGCCACTGCCTTTATTGATGATCAGACGCTCCGACAGCGGATCTTTGCCAGTGGACAACACTTCCGCTCCTATGACATTACGTATGCCGTTTTGCTGCAAACCATATAGCTTTTTCAGCTCCTGCAATTCGCTCAGATTGACTTTATCGCGTTGAAGTTGGATTTTCAGACGACCATTTTCTTCTAAAAGCAAACGGTTTTGTTCCAATAGCTCGGTTTGCGATTGAGATTGGTTGGAAATATATTGATACAGACGTACCGGCTGGTTTGCCAACCATTGCACCGGATAAAGAATCTCCGCCGCCGCAGTACGGACGGGCTGCATCAGGTCGAAACGACCGTCCGCCACCATAATGCCGGCACCCAATAAAAGATACGCAATAAAACGAGGCAACAGCTTTTGGCCCTTTGCCTCGTCAAACCGTAAAGAAGAATGTTCCATTTCAGCCTGCCTTACGGGTTATCTACAAAAACGGCATTCCATTTGCCAATATAATCCAAGGCTTTGCCTGCGCCATAAGCCACACAGTTCAAAGGCTGGTCAGCAATGCCGACAGGCAGTCCCGTCGCATCTGCCAAAACCGTATCCATACCGTGCAACAGTGCGCCGCCTCCCGTCAGCATAATACCCCTGTCGGCAATATCACCCGCTAATTCCGGTGATACTTGCTCCAATGCAAGGCGTACGGCACGGATAATCTGATTAATCGTTTCGCTCAGAGCTTCGCGCACTTCCTCAGAAGTAACAGCCAACGATTTTGGGGTTCCTTCCGCCAAGTCTCGACCTTTAATCCGCATTGCGGTTTCCGTTGCAAAGCCATAGGCAGAGCCGATCGTTTTTTTCAACTCTTCAGCCGTTGCTTCACCAATCAGTACACCGCGATGACGACGCAAATAATGCACGATGCTTTTATCAAATTCATCACCGGCAGCGCGGACGGATGCGGAGTAAGCCATACCACTCAAAGACAAAATACCGATTTCCGTTGTGCCGCCGCCAATATCCACTACCATTGAGCCGACAGTATCCTCAACCGGCAGACCCGCACCCAAAGCAGCCGCCATCGGCTCCTCAATCAAATGAACAGATGACGCCCCTGCCGCAAATGCAGAATCCAAAATCGCTTTGCGTTCAACCTGAGTCGCACCACCCGGCACGCAGATCACTACGCGCGGAGGTACGACTGAATTACCTTCCGTGGCCTTTTTAATCAGCATGCTTAGCATACGCTCGGCAATCGTAAAATCAGCAATCACCCCGTCCTGCATAGGACGGACGATTTCAATATTGCGCGGCGCGCGCCCCTGCATTTTCTTGGCTTCCGTACCCACTGCGACAATCTTGCTTTTACCGCCCGTACCCGATTGAACCGCCACCACAGACGGCTCGTCCAAAACAATGCCTTTACCACGCACATAAATCAACGTGTTCGCCGTACCCAAGTCAATGGCGATATCGTTTGAGAAAAAACGGGATAAAAAACGAAACATAAAATACCTGAATATCGGCCCAGCACCGATTTTATTTAATTGTTATTCAAAATATTAAAAACATGGAAACAACGCCTTTTCAGACGACCTCCCCACTCCCCGTATGAAACGCATGGCGAAATCACACGCCGTTTGAGTAGTTTTCGGTTATAATTCCTCGTTTCATCGAAGAAGAATGCAATGATACCCCAAATAAGGGGGTGTCTGCTATCAGACAAGGATTTTTTATGGCTCTAAGCTTAACCGATGTGGAAAAAATTGCCAAACTCTCACGCCTTTCGCTGACCGAAGAAGAAAAAGGCAAAACCCTCTCAGAATTGAACGACATTTTCGCCATGGTCGAAAAGATGCAGAGCGTGAACACCGATGGTGTCGAGCCGATGGCACACCCCCACGAAGCCGCCCTGCGCCTGCGCGAAGATACAGTTACCGAAACCGACCATGCCGCCGAATATCAAGCCGTCGCACCCGAAGTGCGCAACCGCCTGTATATCGTGCCTCAGGTAATTGAAGAATAATTTTTTCAGACGATCTCATTATCTTGAAATATGAAATCTAAACTTGGGTCGTCTGAAACTCGTTTTTTTCCTTCGAAATTTCAATCACTGTTCAGCCTACGTTTTCGGCAACACTTTTCCGAATATTTGCCTGAAAACAGAAACCGTCTCAAATTAGGAATCATGGCGCAATGACCCAATACACCCTCAAACAAGCCAGCCAACTGCTGCAATCCAAACAAATCTCCGCCGTCGAACTGGCAACCGAATACCTCGCCGCCATTACTGCACAGAACCCGGCCATCAACGGCTACATCACCCTCGACCAAGACAAGACCCTCGCCGAAGCCCGTGCCGCCGACGCGCGCATTGCGCAAGGTAATGCCACCGCGCTTACCGGCGTACCCATCGCCTACAAAGATATTTTCTGTCAAACAGGTTGGCGCAGTGCGTGCAGCTCCAAAATGCTGGACAACTTTGTCTCCCCCTACACTGCCACCGTCGTTCAAAATCTGCTTGACGAAGGCATGGTAACGCTCGGCCGTACCAATATGGACGAGTTTGCCATGGGCTCGACCAATGAGACCTCGTTCTACGGCGCGACCAAAAATCCGTGGAATCTTGAGCACGTCCCAGGCGGTTCATCCGGCGGTTCCGCAGCGGTCGTTGCCGCACGCCTTGCTCCTGTCGCACTCGGTTCAGATACCGGCGGCTCTATCCGCCAGCCTGCTTCACACTGTGGCATCACCGGTATCAAACCCACCTACGGCACGGTTTCCCGCTTCGGCATGGTTGCCTACGCATCCAGTTTCGACCAAGCCGGTCCGATGGCACAAACTGCCGAAGACTGCGCGATTTTGCTCAATGCGATGGCGAGCTTCGATGAGCGCGATTCCACCAGCTTGGAACGTAACAAAGAAGACTACACCCACGATTTGGACAAACCGCTCAAAGGCATGAAAATCGGCCTGCCTAAAGAATATTTCGGCGAAGGCGCAGATGCCGATGTTCAAGCTACTTTACAAAGCGTCATTGACCTTTTAAAAGCGCAAGGTGCGGAAACCATTAAAGTTTCCCTGCCGCAAACCGCCCTATCCATTCCCGCTTACTATGTCCTCGCTTCCGCCGAAGCCAGCACCAACCTTTCCCGCTACGACGGCGTGCGCTACGGCCACCGCGCCGCCCAATTCGGCGACCTTGAAGAAATGTACAGCAACACCCGCGCCGAAGGTTTCGGCAGCGAAGTCAAACGCCGCATCATGATTGGTACTTATGTGTTGTCGCACGGCTACTACGATGCCTATTACCTGAAAGCCCAAAAACTGCGCCGCCTCGTTGCCAACGATTTTCAGACAGCCTTCGCGCAATGCGATTTCATCCTCGCCCCGACTGCGCCCACCGCCGCCCCCAAACTCGGCAGCGACATCCACGATCCCGTGCAGATGTACCTTTCCGACATCTACACCATCGCCGTGAATCTGGCAGGATTGCCCGCCCTGACCCTACCCGCAGGTTTCAGTAGCAGCGGACTGCCCATCGGCGTGCAGTTCATCGGCAACCACTTCTCCGAAGCCAAAATCCTTGGCGCAGCGCATCAAGTACAGTTGGTAAGTGATTGGCACACCCAAACCCCTGATGGGAAAGCATAATGCCGGAGCAGTTTGTTTTTCCAGATTTCAAAACCGTATATAAGGATGCGCCGAAATTTCAAATCCAGCATTTGAAATTCTCCTTACGCAGGTTGTTTACACGGCGACAAGTCAAAGATTTTGAAAACTTTGTCAACGCCTCCGCGCCACGCCGTACCTTTTTTCAAAGGCGGCCGCAAGATGCCTATCCGTTGATACATGCCTTTGTCGACCAACGCTTCAACAGACGGCGCAGGCTACAAGTCATGAAAGAAGACCTGCTGACAGCCGAAAAACTGTTCGGGCAGGAAACGCTCGCCAATATGACGACGCGCAAATTCCATGTCGTTCTGGCGCATCTTTCAGACGGCCTGACTTTATGGCTGAACCGGAACGATAATTGCGTGGATGAAGGAATGTGGTCGCTATCCTTGCGCGACAGCGAAGGAAAACGTCTCTACATGGCAACCTTCGCCCTAGTTGACGGCAAACTGCTGGCCGCCTCTATCCAAGGCCCCGCAGGGGAAGAAGCCAAAGACCTTGTACGCAGCCTGACCAAACAACTCCACGGTCTGCGCCCGCAGCAACTGATGGTAACCGCCCTGCAATATTTTTCGGCATCGCTCAATTTGGACGGCATTATCGGCATTGCCCAAGAGCATCAGGTCAAACTGCGCTGGCGGCTGAAGAAACGGGTCAAAATGAATTACGACCTGTTTTGGCAGGAGAACGGCGCAACGCTCGGCGACGACGGCTACTGGCATCTGCCGCAAATCCCGCCGCGAAAAGACTTAGCGGAAATCGAAAGCAAAAAGCGTTCGATGTACCGCAAACGTTACCAAATGCTGGATAACATGGCGGCCGAGATGCAGGCTTGTTTTCAGAAGACTTGACTCTACGTTTTCAGACGACCTTTGCCATTTGAAAAACAAACAGGTCGCCTGAAAACGGCTGACCACTTTACATTATCGACATCAAAAGAAAGAACCCCTTATGACCTGGGAAACAGTAATCGGCTTGGAAATCCACGTCCAGTTAAACACCCAATCTAAAATCTTCAGCGGCGCATCAACCGCATTCGGTGCAGAACCCAATGCGCACGCCAGCGTGGTGGAATGCGCGCTGCCGGGCGTGCTGCCGGTAATGAACCGCGAAGTCGTTGAAAAAGCCATCAAATTGGGCTTGGCTTTGGATGCGGAAATCAATCAGAAAAACGTGTTCGACCGCAAAAACTACTTCTACCCCGACTTACCAAAAGGCTATCAAATCAGCCAGTTGGATTTACCGATTCTCGAACACGGCAAACTGGAAATCGTGGTTGGCGACGATGTGAAAACCATCAACGTAACCCGCGCGCACATGGAAGAAGATGCGGGTAAATCCGTGCATGAAGGCTTGAACGGCGCAACCGGTATCGACCTGAACCGTGCCGGCACGCCGCTGTTGGAAGTGGTATCCGAACCCGAAATGCGCTCCGCCGCCGAAGCCGTTGCCTACGCCAAAGCCTTACACAGCTTGGTGACCTGGCTGGACATCTGCGACGGCAACATGGCGGAAGGTTCGTTCCGCGTCGATGCCAACGTATCCGTGCGTCCGAAGGGCCAAGCGGAATTCGGCACGCGCCGCGAGATTAAAAACCTCAATTCTTTCCGCTTCTTGGAGCAGGCGATTAATTACGAAGTAGAAGCGCAAATCGAGATTTTGGAAGACGGCGGAAAAGTACAGCAGGCAACTATGCTGTTCGACCCGGAAAAAGGCGAAACCCGCGTGATGCGTTTGAAAGAAGACGCGCATGACTACCGCTACTTCCCCGACCCCGATTTGCTGCCCGTCATCATTTCAGACGACCGGTTGCAAAAAGCCAAAGCAGAAATGCCCGAGCTGACAAAAGAAATGGCGGCGCGTTTCGTGGCGGATTATGGCGTGAGCGACTACGACGCGCGCCTGCTCACCGCCAGCCGCGTGCAGGCTGCCTATTTTGAAGAAGCCGCAAAAGCCAGCGGACAAGGCAAGCTGACTGCCAACTGGATGAACGGCGAACTCGCCGCCACGCTGAACAAAGAAGGCGTGGAACTCGCCGACAGCCCGATTACCGCCCCGCGCCTCGCCGCGCTGGTAGGCAAAATCGCCGACGGTACTTTAAGCAGCAAATTGGCGAAAAAAGCCTTCGAAGCCATGTGGGCGGAACCCGAAGCCTCTATCGCTGAAATCATTGAAAAACACGGCTTGCAGCAGATGACCGATACCGGCGCGATTGAAGCGATGGTAGATGAAGTGCTGGCAAACAACGCCAAAGCCGTGGAACAGTTCAAATCCGGTAACGAAAAAGCCCTGAATGCGATTGTGGGACAAGTGATGAAGGCTAGTAAAGGCAAAGCGAATCCCGCGCAGGTGCAGGAATTGATTAAAGCCAAACTGGCTTAATCCGTTATCACACAGGTCGTCTGAAAGCAAAGTTCCAACGAAGGTAAAACGGGAAACAAGCTTTCAGACGACCTTTTAACTTAATCTATTCAAACCACGCCAAGCTATGACCCACACCATTACCCTACCCGACCAAACCACCTTTACCGCCAACGACGGCGAAACAGTTTTAGCCGCTGCCGCCCGTCAAAACCTCAATCTGCCCCATTCCTGCAAAAGCGGTGCCTGCGGGCAATGCAAAGCCGAACTGGTCAGCGGCTATATTCAAATGGGCGAACACTCGGAACAGGCCTTATCCGAAGCAGAAAAAGCCCAAGGCAAGATTTTGATGTGCTGCACCACTGCGCAAAGCGACATCAGCATCAACATCCCCGGTTACAACGCAAACGCGCTACCCGTCCGCACCCTGCCCGCCCGTATTGAAAGCATGGTTTTCAAACACGATGTCGCCCTCCTGAAACTTGCCCTGCCCAAAGCCCCGCCGTTTGCTTTCTACGCCGGGCAATACATTGATTTACTGCTGCCGGGCAACGTCAGCCGCAGCTACTCCATCGCCAATTCGCCCGACCAAGAAGGCATTTTGGAACTGCACATCCGCAGGCGCGAAAACGGCGTCTGCTCGGAAATGATTTTCGGCAGCGAACCCAAAGTCAAAGAAAAAGGCATCGTCCGCATCAAAGGCCCGCTCGGTTCGTTTACCTTGCAGGAAGACAGCAGCAAACCCATCATCCTTTTGGCAACCGGTACAGGCTATGCCCCCATCCGCAGCATCCTGCTCGACCTTATCCGCCAAGACAGCAGCCGCGCCGTCCATTTCTACTGGGGTGCACGGCACCAAGATGATTTGTACGCACTCGAAGAAGCGCAAGAGCTGACAGGTCGTCTGAAAAACGCCCGCTTCACCCCCGTCCTTTCAAAGGCCGATGAGGGTTGGCAAGGCGAAAAAGGATACGTCCAAACCGCCGCCGCAAAAGATTATCCCGACTTAAGCGGTTACGAAGTTTATGCCTGCGGTTCCGTCGCCATGACCGAAAGTGCGAAATCCGTGTTGACCGCGCAATGCAGCCTGCCTGAGACAACCTTCTATTCGGATGCGTTTTCTCCGGCGCAATAGTCCCAGTTCACCATTTTTTCATCACTTGAGACCTTTATAAAATTTCCACCAAGACATTTAGGGGATTTCTCATGAGCACTTTCTTCCAGCAAACCGCACAAGCCATGATTGCCAAACACATCGACCGCTTCCCACTATTGAAATCTGAAGGCGATGTGTTTGAACCTGTTGAAAGCGACTAACAGGCTAAGTGTGCCTGTTGCCGCCTAAAAGGCGGTCCGGATGCCTTATTATGAGGTATCCGGGGAGGATTAAGGGGGTATTTGGGTAGAATCAGTGGATATTTGAAACGAAAACAGCCGAAAACCTGTGTTTGGAGTTTCGGTTGTCGGGGGAAAAGGAATTTTGCAAAGGTCTCAACCTGTGGTGTAAACAACGCGACGATTTCCTACAACTGATTTCTACACTAAAACCTTTCTGATCTTGAATAAGAAGTAGGAAAAATCAGAAAAGTTTTCATTTTGAAATAAGTATAAAATTTTAATAACTTATATTATTGTATAGGTTTCAGCGAGCTGATTCTTATCCCCTATCCCGTTATTCCTTAACTCATCTTCCTTTTATCATGTCAATCACCATTCCAGCCTTCGATCCCCTAAACATCCCCATAGCAGGTACCAATCTGATTGAAGCCTCTGCCGGCACGGGCAAAACCTACGGCATTGCGGCTTTGTTCACACGTTTGGTCGTGCTTGAACAGATGCCGGTCGAAAGCATTTTGACCGTTACTTTTACCAAGGCGGCGACAGCGGAATTGAAAACCCGTTTACGCGCACGTTTGGACGAAGTATTGCAGGCTTTGGAGAGCGTGGAGGATACGGACAATCTTTCAGACGATCTTGAAGCATACTGCCGAGACAATCATCCGGGCGATGTGTTTCTGACCGGTTTGCTCAAACAGGCATTGGCTCAAGAAAGTCGAGCGCGGCTGATTGTCCGCCTCAAGGCTGCCATCGGGCAATTCGACAACGCCGCGATTTATACCATTCACGGCTTCTGCCAACGCATTTTGCGCGATTATGCGTTTTTGTGCCGCGCGCCTATGGATGTCGAGCTGACCGAAGACAGCCGTGACCGCCTGCTGATTCCCGCTCAAGATTTTTGGCGCGACCGCATCGTCAATCATCCCGTTTTGGCGAAGCTGGTATTCCAACGCCGCCAAACGCCGCAAACCATGTTGGCGGCAATACAAAAGTTCGTCAGCCGTCCGTATTTGGTTTTCAGACGACCCGAAGCAGACTTAATCGCCGCGCAGGAAAACTTTCGGAAAACATGGGAAAAAGTGCGTTCCAAACTGGACGCTTTGGAAGAAACATTCTGGCGCATCCGTCCGATATTAAATGGGCAATCCTATCAAGAAAAAACATTCAAAACCGTCTTTCTCGAACTCCAATCCGCCTCCCAATCCGATACCCTTCCTTCTTTTAGCAAAACGACGGCAGACAAGCTGCCTATGTTTGCCGTAGAAGCTTTAGCGTCCAAAGTCAAAAAAGGCAATACTCCCGATGCTGCTGCCTTTGCCGATTTGCAGATATTGGCGAATCTCGGCGCAGATTCGGCTGCCATTGCGCAAGCCGAAGAAGAGACGCTTACCTTACTCCACCTCGACCTGCTCGACCATCTTAACTCCAGTCTGAACGAGCAGAAAAAATCCAAACGCGAACGCGGTTTCGACGATTTGCTGCTGGATGTTTATGACGCCCTGACCGACAACCCGCAGGCCGATTCACTGGCTCAGGCGGTGGCGCAAAACTGGCGAATCGCCTTGATTGACGAATTTCAAGACACCGACCCGCTGCAATACGAAATCTTCCGAAAAATCTTCATCAAACAAAACAAACCTTTATTCTTAGTCGGCGACCCGAAACAAGCGATTTACAGCTTTCGCGGTGCCGACATTTACGCCTATCTGCAAGCCGCAGCAGACGCGCAACACAGCTACACGCTGGCAACCAATTACCGCAGCCATGCCAAGCTGATTAACGGCATAGGCGCATTGTTCCGCTGCAAAAACCGCCCTTTCGTCTTGGACGGCATAGACTATACCGAAGTCGGCGCCGCACGTTCCGAAAGCCGGCTTTCGCCGCCTCAAACTGCCATACAGATACGCTGGCTCAACGGCAAAGACGACGAAGTACTCAACAAAGACATCTTGCGCCGCCGTGCCTCCGAATATTGCGCCGACGAAATCGCCCACACGCTCAACGAAGCTGCCGAGGGTCGTCTGAAATTCAAAGACAGGCCGGTCGTTTCGGGCGACATTGCCGTCTTGGTCAGGACGTTTAACGAAGGCGTGATGGTGGCAAAAGCGCTGAAAACGCGCGGCATACAAAGCGTTTTGCTCTCAAGAGAATCGGTTTTCACCACGCCCGAAGCCCTCGCCCTTGCCGCGCTGTTGGATTATTGGCTCAATCCCGGACAAATCGGCTCGCTGCGCTTCGTCTTATCCGGCACATTGTTCGGCTACGACGCGCAAGCCTTGTATCAACTCAATCGCAACGAGGCCGAATTATTAAACTGGATAAACACTGCCGCCGAATCCGTCGCCATTTGGCGGAAAAGCGGGATTTATGCCGCGCTGCAACACTTCTCCTCGCTGCACGGCATCGAAACCGGATTGCTTGCACGCGGCGACGAGCGCGGCCTCACCAATTTCCATCAGCTTTTAGAGTGCCTCTCCGAAGAAGAAGGACAAAGCCTCAGCCCCGCCGCCCTGCATCAATGGCTCAACGACAAAATCAGCCTGGCGCAAGACCGCTCAGTCGGCGAATCAGGACTGTTACGGCTTGAAAGCGATGAAGCACTGGTCAAAATCGTTACCATGCATGCCTCCAAAGGTTTGCAATATCCTTTGGTCTATTGCCCTTTCGTTTGGGACGCGAAAGACATGAAGCCCGCCGATTGGCAAATCCTCCACACCGCCGACCACACTACGGAACTGCTTGCCAAATCGCAACTCGACGAAGAAGACTGTATCCACCTTGCCGACGAAGAAATGGCAGAACGCCTGCGCCTGCTGTACGTCGCGCTGACCCGTGCCGAAGAGCAGCTCGTCCTTTATGCCGCCCATTGCGGCGATACCGCCGATTCCCCTTTTGCCTACCTGCTTGAAGGCAGCGCCGACAGCAATCGGGCGGATACCCGCCGGGCCTATGACCAAGAACGCAAAGCAAACAAAGCCCTAGGCGAGCTGCAAATGCTGAAAAACAACTGGCTGCGTTTCCTCAACAATCCCCCCGAACATACCGACTTCAGCTTTTCCGAAGACGCGCCGCAACCTGCTGCCGCGCAAAACCGCCATCTTTCAGACGACCTCTATCAAGCCGCCGTTATCCCCGCCCGCGGATTTCAGTTCATCCGGCATACCAGCTTTACCGGCCTCAGCCGCCAAGTCAAAACCCGAGACGACGAGCGCGAAGAATTACAACCCGCACTCGACCCCGCAGAAACCGCCGCCGAAACAGAAAGGTCGTCTGAAAACACCCTCCCCGTTTCAGACGACCTCCCGAATACCGACATCCACCATTTCCCGCGCGGCGCCAACGCCGGCGTCTGCCTGCATGAAATGTTGGAAAAATTCGACTTTGCCCAAAGCGCCGAAAACCAAAGCAGCCTGATAGCCGAAACCTTGACCCGCTACGGCTTCGACCTACTCTGGACAGATGCCGTCAAACAAATGCTCGACACCTGCCGCAAAACGCGCCTTGTTGCACAAAGCCTGTCTGAAATCCCACCCGAACGCCGCCTTCCTGAAATGGGGTTCACCCTCTACACCGAAGACTTCAAACTCCATGACCTGCGCCGCTGGTTTGCCCGCGAAAACAGTTCACTGCCGCCGGAATGCATCGAAGCCGCAGAAAGATTAGATTTCCAAGACGTACAAGGTTTTCTCAACGGCTTCATCGACATGGTCTGCCAAGATTCAGACGACCTCGTATGCATCATCGACTACAAATCCAACCATCTGGGCGACAACGCCGAAGCCTATACGCAACAAGCCATGAACGAAGCCGTAGCAGACCACCACTACTACCTGCAAGCGCTCATCTACGCCATCGCCGTAGCCCGCTATTTCAAACTGCGCGGCAAGCCGTTACCCAAACTCGCCATCCGATACCTCTTCCTGCGCGGATTGGACGGCACGGACAACGGCATCTGGCAATGGGACTTGGATACCGAATCCTTAGCACAATGGCTGTAAATGGAATGAAAAAGGTCGTCTGAAAACAAAAATTCGTTTTCAGACGACCTTTTTCCATTCCAACAATCAAGCCAAACTGACTTCCAAGTTGTCAATCAGACGCGTCGTTCCCAAGCGGGCGGCGGCGAGGACGACGAGGGCTTTGTCGCCGGTGCGTGCGACGGCGAGGCTCTCGGCATGGCGGATTTCGACGTAATCAACCACCCAGCCGGCTTCGGTCAGGCGGCGGACGGTTTCTGTTTCCAGTCCGACATAATCGAGATTGCCGTTTTTGAGTTCGGCGGCGACGCGCTGCAATTCGCGGTACAGACGCGGGGCTTCGGCACGCTCGGCTTCACTGAGGTATTGGTTGCGGCTGGAAAGTGCAAGTCCGTCGGGAGCGCGACCGGTATCGACGGGAACGATGTCGATATTGAAATTCAGGTCTTCGACAAAGCCTTTGATAATCGCCAACTGCTGGTAGTCTTTTTTGCCGAAGCAGGCGGTATCGGGTTGGACGATGTTGAACAGTTTGCTGACGACAGTAGCGACACCGCGGAAATGACCGGGGCGGAATTTGCCGCACAATTCGTTTTGGAGGTTGGGCGGCTCGACGTTGAAACGTTGTTCGACATTGGGATACAGCTCTTTTTCGTCAGGGGCGAACACGACGGCTACGCCTTCGTTGGCGAGTTTGTCGGCGTCTTGCTGCAAGGTGCGCGGGTATTTGTCGAAATCCTCGCCCTGTCCGAATTGCAGGCGGTTGACGAATATGCTGACGACGACGTTGTCGGCGCGTTTTTTGGCTTCGCGAACGAGGGCGAGATGGCCTTCGTGCAGATTGCCCATAGTCGGCACAAAGGCAACGCTGCCTGCGTTTTTGCGCCATTCGCGTAATTCTTTAATGGTATGAATGATTTGCATGGTGGAAAATGTCCTTTATCTTTTTCGGGATTGCGGCGCGCAGCCGCTGTATTTTGTCAGCCCGAAAATCACGCGCCGATTATACGCTGGGAACACGGACAAACAAAGGTCGTCTGAAATTCGGTTTTCACGATGAAAACCTTTTCAGACGACCTTTTCAGTTGAGGGTATCAAGCAAACGAATGTTCCGCAGCGGGAAAGGTTTTGGCTTTGACTTCATGGACATAAGCTTCAACGGCGGCTTGGACGCTGTCTTTGCCCTGCATGAAGTTTTTGACGAATTTTGCGGTTTTGCCCGGAAAAATGCCGAGCATATCGTGCATGACCAAAACTTGTCCGTCGCAATCCACACCTGCACCGATACCAATGGTCGGGCAAGAGACGGTTTCGGTTACTTTTTTCGCCAATTCCGCCGGTACGCATTCCATCAATACGATGGCGGCACCCGCTTGGTCGTGTGCTTTCGCATCTGCCAACAAGGCTTCCGCCTTATCGCCCCGCCCCTGCACTTTATATCCGCCAAATGCAAACACGGACTGCGGGGTCAAGCCGATATGGGCGCAGACGGGAATGCCGCGCATTTGCAGGAATTCGGTGGTTTCCGCCATCCAAACGCCGCCTTCAAGTTTGACCATATGCGCGCCCGCCGCCATCAGTTCGGCAGCGGCGGCAAACGCCTGTTCTTTACTCTGCTGATACGCACCAAAAGGCAAGTCGCTGACAATCATCGCGTTTTCCGTACCGCGTGCGACGTTTTCGGTGTGGTAACACATATCGCGCAGGCTGACGGGCAGCGTGGATTTGCGTCCCTGCACGGTCATGCCCAAGGAATCGCCCACCAGCAAAACATCGACTCCGGCATTATCCATCAACGCGGCAAAGCTGGATTCATAGGCGGTCAGCATGGCGATTTTTTCGCCTTCTGCCTTCATCTTTTGCAGTGTGTTCACAGTAATCATTAGAATGTGTTCCGCCTTTTTCAGACGACCTTTTAGATTAAAACGGGCTATTATAGTGAAATGCCCGCCGCCCTGCCACCCGAACGGCAAACGCAAAACAGCCCGACTGCTTTCACAATCGGGCTGTTTGATTGGTGCCGGCACCAAGAGTCGAACTCGGGACCCCCTGATTACAAGTCAGGTGCTCTACCAACTGAGCTATACCGGCTTACTGAAATACCTTGCGGCACCTTCAGCGATAAACTGGTGCCGGCACCAAGAGTCGAACTCGGGACCCCCTGATTACAAGTCAGGTGCTCTACCAACTGAGCTATACCGGCAAAGAAGCCGAATTATGCCGTTAACTGCCCCGCTTGGCAAGAGCCTGTCGCCCACAAAGTAAATTTTTATAAAAAATATCTGATTTAAAAAGAAATTTATTTCAGACGTAATGATTACCCCATATATAAACCAAGCCGCTCAGGTATATAACTGAAAGGTCGTCTGAAAAACACCCGCACAAAAAGCATTTCAGACGACACTTGTAAGCCGCCGCCACCTTTTGCACTTTGTTACATTAACTTTTGCACTCGGTGCGTTTTAAAAGTTGCGGCAGCTTTTGCACTATCGAATAGCAGAAAATAACAAAGCGACGGAAACGCCGCTTTGTTATTACCAGTTACAAATAATGTAACTCTTTGCCTTGACAATAATCTTGCCAGCGATAACAGCCTCGACAGCAGGCAAGAAATGTGCACCGCCGTCATGAGGCAGAGATAACGGCATAATCCCGTCTTTTTGAGCCTGTTTGTCAGCCTCATTTGGCGTGATACCAGTATCCGCCCAAATCTGCTCTGACAATATGTACGACTCAATGTCATATACGTTTTCGCCGTACGTTGTGCGTATCCACTTGTTTAGCTCATCTTTAAGCTGATGGCGTTAGGGATGTTCTTCTTTAGACCATTCCGCCTTGTTATCAGCCCAAATAGGCAAGACAATATATCGAGGTGTATCTTTTGGCTGTACAAGGGCGATACACTTTTGGATGTACCCTTTAACACGCTCTAACTCCGCCTGCCAATTGCCCCAGTTAGCGCCGTTAACATCGTTTTTACCAGTGGCAAGGATGCCAGTGCCATCGACGCCGCCACTATTTTTAGGCGTACGGGATATTTATCGCCTACAACGACACTATGGGACTGGTTGTAACGCAGGTAGATTTTGACATTTGCAGACTGCCCTACGATAGAGACTTCAATTCCGCCCAATAATGACAAAATTTTAATGCAAAATGAATGGATTCACATTTTCGCCGTAAACCAATTCTCCCTCTGCAAACACATTTTGGCCTTTTGCTGGAATGGTATCGACATTAAATTTAACATCAACAGGAGACCCATCCATCGATATAAGCGCATAGGATGCCAAGCTGCCGCTTTAGGCATTGTTGATAACTGGGATGTTATCGTCTTTTGCTACTTTTATTGCGTGTTCGCCAATGCGCGTATTTGTCGAGTCGCCAAAAAAGCTGATACTGCGTTTGAGGTTGGCAAATCGATTAGCGGCTGGCTGGCTTTGCACGGCTCCATCGCTATTTGCCGGTGGGTTAGCTGACTCTCCGTTTGCATCGAAGTGGCCGCCCGCGCTGAGATACCGTTCGCCCGACTTGAAGCGAATCAGGTCGAAAATTTTGTCCTTATTAAAGCCGGGGAACTGGGTAATATGTTCGGTAATCAGGCTGTTGTTAAGATAGCAATCATTATCGACTATCGGATAGGTCGTGCTGTTCAGACCGGCCTCCGCCGTACCTTTTTCGGCCAATCCGGTACCAATGTGAGGACGCTCCTTCGTCCACCCATCAATGGGGCGGAACAGCATCTTATCTAAATCAGCCCCGCGAACGTAACCATATTTGAGATATGCTCGGGTGCGGATATTACCGCCATGAATAATGCGGTTACCATCAGACCCGTCGCACAAGTGGAATACGTCTTGCCCCATCTCCTCGACGATAAACCACGCCTTACTGAAGTCGATAGTATTAAACATAAATCGTCGAAGCGACAAACACGATTGACCACCATGCAGGGTCATCGTGATGGGATGAGGCTGACCATTAAGCTTAACGCCACGGCTGACCGTACGGTTGTCCTCTCCATAAAAATCCGGCGCATAGCCTTTATTTTTGGTCGTCGGGAACACGCCACCGCGGGAGCTTATGTATACGTTTGACGGCAGCTTGTCCAAAAACACCTGGATCAACTGCACAATTTTTTCAGGGCTTCTTCCGGCCGCTCATTGGTTTCGTACCAGCGCGTGCGCACCTTGTTTTTCAAATCCGCAGGCAGCGCGTACTCAACGTAGTCCTGTACTTTTTTAACCGTCTCGTCTGAAGGGAGTCCGTTTTCGGATGTAATGACCACATCCACAGTCCCTAAGCCTCGGCGCAACGAATGCACATAGGCAGCAGTTACGCCGTCAACGCTCAATGTCCAATTGCGGTAGTCGTATTTGTTGCCTCCTGCAGGCGGACGGCGCAGAATTTCCAACAGCCGCGCCAAGAGCGAGGCGTCGGTTTCGCCGTCCGTACCGCCCTGAGCCGATACGGTGCAGTCAGATGACACGCCAACCGGAGCCGCCATCATCTCGGCAGCCTTTTCGCGGGTGTTCGCCGCCGCACCTGCTTCCAATGCTGTGATTCTGACCCTGCCTATGCCACTTGCGCCGATTTCGCCTGCGAAACGTACCTGATACATCCGATTGCCTGCTCTGATTTGCATTCCAGCAGCAATGCGGCTGCCCGCAATGCCTGTCAACACCGCTTCACCCGTGGTGGTAGTCGGATTTCGTCGGTAAATACCGCGCATAGCGGCGTGCCGCTCCAAATAATCGCTGTCCGCCGTATCCGGGAAAATCTGGCGCGCAATCCAGTGCTGGTGTGCGTACTGCCCCGACGCGCAGCTAGCCAAACGGCTGGTGTGGACGAAATGGTCGCTGTCCTCGCTGACGTCTGCCGACGGCCAAATACTCTTCGTATCGCGCAGTATCGCTTCGCGGATTTCCTCGAATGTCGGGGTTTTAAACACGGGTCAATTGCCTTTTAAATCGGTTTTAAATCAGGGGGACTTTATGGCTGGCTGTGTAATCAAACGTTCCTGCGGAGGTTTGGACACGGATACGCAGTATCAGACCGCCGCTTTCTGGTTGCTCAGCCCTGACGTCTATACTGTCAACCCTGCCGCTGTTGACGATTGGCTGTAAGGCTTCTGACGCATACTGCTCCGCCAACAGGCGGACGCGCTCCAAGTCTTTCTCACGCTGCAACAGGTGCAGCAGCGAGCCGACTGTCTTCCTCCCACCAACTCCCCAAAGGCGTCAGCAGGCGGATATAAACTGCGTTTTGCAGGTTGTCGGTCGTGCGGCCTGTGTAGTCGCCGCTGCTTGTGTCCAGTTGCTTGTCCATGTTGGCATTGTCCTGTTTTCAGACGGGCTATCGGAGCATAAGTGTTTCAACCCCTTAAACAAAAAGCCGTCCCTTTCGGGTGGCAATATATAAGGTCGTCTGAAAATATCGTTCCTCAATCCAACGCCGAACCGTTTTCAGACGACCTTTTGCTATAATCCGTCCGTTTCCCCAAGCACCTTTTGATATGGACACCCCAAAAGCCTTTGCCATACTCGGCCCGACTGCCGGCGGGAAAACCGCCCTTGCCTTGAAAATCGCCGAAGCCCTACCGGTTGAAATCATCAGCCTCGATTCCGCGCTGGTGTACCGCGATATGGACATCGGCACGGCAAAGCCGACGGCAGCCGAGCTTGAAGCCGTGCCGCACCACCTTATCGACATCATCCCGCCGACGGAGTCTTACAGCGCGGCGGAGTTTGTCGGCGACTGCGTGCGACTGGCGGAGGAAATCCGCGCGCGCGGCAGGCTGCCTTTGATTGTCGGCGGCACGATGATGTATTTCCACGCGCTGACCGAAGGCTTGAACGACCTGCCCGAAGCCGATGCCGCCGTGCGCGCCCGGTTGCAGGAAGAAAAAAACCGATACGGCTTGGCGCATCTGTATCAAAACCTACAAACCATAGACCCTGAAACCGCAGGTCGTCTGAAACCGAACGACAGCCAACGTATTGAACGCGCTTTGGAAGTGTACCGCCTGACCGGCAAGCCTTTGAGCGCGCATTTTGCCGAAAAAGCCGACTACACCCCGCCGCTCGACCTCTGCACCACCGCCCTGATTCCCGAAAACCGCGCCTTGCTGCACGAAAACATCGCCCGCCGTTTCACACAAATGCTGGAACAAGGCTTCATTGACGAAATGCGCGCCCTGCGCCAAAAATATCCCGAGCTGACCGCCGATATGCCCTCCATGCGCTGCGTCGGCTACCGGCAGGCATGGGATTACCTCGAAGGCTTGACCGATTACGACACCTTTGTCGAAAAAGGCATCGCCGCCACCCGCCAGCTTGCTAAACGCCAACTCACTTGGCTGCGCAAAATCCCATTGGCGCACAGCATCGACCCCTACACCGACGGCAACCACGTTCAGACGACCTTAGCATTCGTGCGCCGCCATTTCCAAATTTAAAACGCCATGCCGACCCTGTTGACCACACCGCCCGTCGCCCCGCAAACCTTAGCCGCCCTGCAATCCCTCGGCATCCGCAGCGTAGAGGAGCTGCGCGACACCGGTTCCGTCCAAGCCTTTCTGCTGCTCAAAGCCGCCGGACTGACCGTTACCCGCAGCACGCTTTGGCAACTCGAAGCCCTGCTGCTCGGCATCAAACCGCAAGACCTACCGCAAACGCAGAAAACCGCTTTGGAACAAGCCCTTAAAAACCATCCGCCCGTTGCAGTTTTCCCCACGTCGTCTGAAATGGAAACCTTCATACGCGCTGCCTTGGCGCAGGCGGAACAATCCGCCCATATCGGCGAAATCCCCGTCGGCGCGGTCGTCGTTTTCAACAACCGAATCATCGCCGCCGCCCACAACACCTGCGTCAGCGACCACGACATCAGCCGCCACGCCGAAATCCGCGCCCTTGCCGCCGCAGGTGCCGCCCTTCAGAACTACCGCCTCGAAGGCTGCGACCTCTACATCACGCTCGAACCCTGCGCCATGTGTGCCTCCGCCATCATCCAGGCCCGCGTCCGCCGCGTCATCTACGGCGCGGCTGAACCCAAAACCGGCGCGGCAGGCAGCGTAGTCAATCTGTTTGCAAACCCGCTGCTGAACAAACACACGGCAATCAAAGGCGGCATTTTGGAAGGCGAATGCAAAGCCGTTTTGCAGGCATTTTTTCAGACGAGGCGCAAACAGTATTAAGCGCAAAAAAGGTCGTCTGAAAACTTAAATCCAAGATTTCAGACGACGGCGGATTCACATTTGAAGTGCAACTTTCCATAACAGAAAAAGGCCGGTATGCGGCAGCATACGGCCTTTCCTGCAAGAAAGATTGCCATGAGCTACACACAACCCCCAAGACGAACGGTACCATATCCAATCCCTGTCCCGCCACTGCACCATCGCCGAAATCGCCAAACAACTTAACCGCCACAAAAGCACCATCAGCCGAGAAATCAAGCGGCACTGCACCCAAGGGCAGCAATACAGCGCCGATAAAGCCCAACGGTAAAGCCGGCTTACCAAACAGCGTACCACGGGATCACGCTCCATCACAGCACCGTTTA
>NZ_KV814880.1:0-233 GCF_001814135.1 Neisseria sp. HMSC067H09
TCGGCATAGAAAACCGACCCGCCATCGTCGACCAGAAAACCCGCATCGGTGATTGGGAAGCCGACACCATTGTCGGCAAAGGACAGAAAAGCGCATTACTGACCTTGGTCGAACGCGTTACCCGCTACACCATCATCTGCAAATTGGATAGCCTCAAAGCCGAAGACACTGCCCAGGCAGTCATTAGGGTATTAAGGGCACATAAAGCCAGAGTCCACACCATCACCATGGAT
>NZ_KV814881.1:0-17664 GCF_001814135.1 Neisseria sp. HMSC067H09
TGGGGGCCAGTTCAATTTTTCAGACGACCTTTTTCTTCTTAACTGTATAAATTTCGAACAAAATAAAAAGCCACTTTAAAGTTGTTTTACCTTTCATGAAAGGTGTATGAAACCGGATATCATAGCTTCAAGATATTAATATTTATCCTGCAATCTACCATCCTGCATGGTCATTACCCTTTCAAACCGTACCGCAAGCTCATCATCGTGAGTAACAACAATCAGGCTCGTATTTAATTCTGTTTTCAGATCCATCATCATGTCCAAAATGTTTTGGGCATTTTTTCTATCTAAATTACCCGTCGGTTCATCAGCCAGAAGGCATTTGGGGCGTGTAACCAAGGCTCTTGCGATAGCGGCGCGCTGTCTTTCACCTCCTGACAGTTCGCTTGGACGATGTAATATCCTTTGTTTCAATCCAACTTTTTCAAGCATATCGGCAGCTTGCGTTTCTGCTTCCGCTTTGTTTTTTTTGCCGATTAAAAGCGGCATCATTACGTTTTCAAGTGCAGAAAATTCAGGTAAGAGATGATGGAATTGGTAAACAAAACCCAGATAATTATTGCGCAATTCTCCCAGTTGTCTCTGAGACATATCGCTTATGTCTTGATTCATCAAGGTAATTTTCCCCTCTGATGGTTTATCCAAGCCGCCTAAAATATGTAAAAGGGTTGATTTACCGCTACCTGACGAACCGATAATACTGATACCTTCTCCTTCTTTTACTTCAAGATTCAGGTTTCTCAATACTTGTACATTTAATGAGCCGTCCCGGTAACTTTTTCCGATATTTGTGCATTTCAATACTATATTGTTATTCATATCGTAAGGCCTCCGCCGGTTGTGTTTTGGCTGCACGCCAACTTGGATAAAGTGTGGCAAGGAATGCCAATCCTAAAGAAATACAGGAAATAACCGCCACATCCCGCATATTGACGTCGCTGGGCAAATAGTCGATAAAATAGATTTGTGAGTTGATAAGGTGGACGCCGAAAATTTTTTCAAAGAATGCAACGATTTTTCCGACGTTCCAACCCAGTAATACGCCGCATACCACGCCGATAAGCGTTCCAAAAAAGCCTGCAAAAGCCCCTTGCACCATGAAAATTTTCATAACTCCTGATGGAGCAAGACCCAATGTGCGCAAAATGGCAATATCGGCTTGTTTCTCCGTTACCGCCATCACTAAGGACGATACCAAATTGAAGGCTGCAACGGCGATAATCAACGTCAGGATGATGAACATCATGCGTTTTTCCAACTCTACTGCTTCAAAGTAGCTGCGGTTATTGAATGTCCAGTCTCTAACCCAAATTGAATCTTTTTTGGAAGGCGGGATTAAATTTGCAGTAAACGAGGGAGCATTTTGCGGGTCAGCCAGTTTCAGGCGCAGCCCGCCAAAATTTTCACCCAATCTATACAATACTTGGGCATCTTGGATATGCGTCATCGCCAGGGAATTGTCTACTTCATATACGCCTGTTTTGACTAAGCCTACGACGTTGAACTGTTTCAGACGAGGTACGACGCCTGCGGGGGTAACATTGCCCTCAGGGGTGATAACGGTAACTTTTCCTCCGACTTCCGCGCCTAAAGCTTGAGCCAGGCCTTCTCCTAAAATAATATCGAAGTTACCGGGTTTCAGACTGTCGAAACTACCCGCAGGCATATCTTTTCCATAATCTACAACATTCTTTTCTTCGGATGGTAAGATACCGCGGATTTGAACCCCTCTAACTTCCCCCGCATTGGCAAGTAAGGCTTGATCGGATATGTAAGGCGCGCTTGCCAATACTTCTTTTTTATCTTTGACGATTTCACGAAGATTTTGCCATCCTAACCCATTGCCATTATCGTAATAACCGATTTCAGCATGAGGGGCGACATTCAGTAACTGCCCCCTGATTTCCTTTTGAAAACCGTTCATTACAGACAGTACGGTAATCAGCGCGGTAACGCCTAATGCAATACCGATAATTGAAATCATGGTGATAAACGACATGAATCCATTGCGTTTTTTCGCCCTGAGATAGCGAAGTCCGATCCATGTTTCCAAAGAAACCATCCGAATGCTCCAGTGTATGTTGAAAATCGGATATTGTACCGTAAAATACCGCCCTAGTCCGAGTCATTCCGATAAGCCGACATCCGTATGTAAATGCCGACGGTCAAATTGCCAAGTACCGTAAATTTCGCCCTGAGGCTTGCATAATCCGTCATATGGCCTTATTCTGAGCAAACGGTACACACTACCGATATTAAAAAAGGAAACAACCTCATGAAAATCAGTAAAATTTTGGTTTTGCCCATCATTGCTGCCGGCTTGGCTTTGAGTGCCAATTCATACGCAAAAGAAATCAAAATTAGTTCAAATAACACATCTTACTCTGATGCAGACGTCCAAAAACTGGCTGCGACTGCAGTCGGGATGGGTGTTAAAGAGCCTGTCAGCCTGAATGCGGGTAGCGGGATTGTTACCGTATCCGGCAACAGCGCGACAACCTGTACATTTAAAGTCGGCAGCGGTTCGTCTCCGCAAATTCAAGGTGTAAGCTGTAAATAATTTATCCGATTGATTTCGTTACATCATTTTTTCATAACAAAGGTCGTCTGAACATTTTCAGACGACCTTTGTCATTGTTAGCGTTGATTGCCCTACTCTTCCATCGAATCGGTTTTCAACATACGCCGTTCATATACTGCCTGTGCCAAAGTACCAGCATCGACGTATTCAAGCTCTCCTCCTAAAGGAATGCCTCGCGCAAGGCGGCTGACTTTATAGGGCAAAGGTTTGAATAGTTCTGCCAACACATAGGCCGTCGCATCACCTTCGGCGGTAAAGTTGGTTGCAATAATGATTTCTTCAACTTTGCTGTTTTGTAGGCGTGCAACCAGTTTGTCTAAAGAAATATGAGAAATATCCATACCTTGTGTAGGACTGACCTGTCCCATTAAAACGAAATAAAGTCCGTCATGGCAATTGGCGGTTTCCATATTGGAAACATCGGCAGGCATATGTACTATCATCAGCCTGCAGGGATCACGGTTGGCATCCGAACAAATCTCACATAAATCACTTTCGCAAAAATTGTTGCACATCCGGCAATGCTGAACCTGCAACAAAGCGTATTGCAAAGCCTCAACCAAATTTTGGGCTTCCTGCCGTTTATGCTGCAAAAGTTGATGTGCCATCCTTTGTGCAGACTTGGGACCGACATTGGGCAGAACTTTCAAAGCGTTAATCAGGCGTGTCAACGCATCGGGTGATTTACTCATTTTTTCAGACGACCTTTGAGGGATTTGTAAACGAAACGGTCGGGAATATCCGACCGTTTGCTTAAAATGTGCCGTTTTATTCGGCAGAATTATCCAGTTTTTGCGAACCCAGAACCTGCTCAATCTGCTTACTCAGATATTGCAGCAACCGGCTGAATATATTGGCAGATTGGTTTTGTACCAAAGCCTGTTTGGCAGCGGGAATTTGTGCAGAAACATTTTCCGGTGCAGCAATGCTTTGAACTTCCATAATAACCGGTGAAGGCAGCCCTTCCAACAAAGCAAAAGCCGGTTTGCCATTCGCAGGGCGGGCTTTGATCAATTCGTTGTAGGCTTCGGGCGGCATGGATTTTCGAGCGTCCTGTGCTGACAACTGCTCAACGGGCGACCATTGTAAATCTACGTTCTTTCCTGCTTTCAAGTCCGCCAAAGTTTCTTGCGCTTTCTTCTCGGCAAGTTTTACCGATTCGCTACGGACATAGGAAGCCTGAACTTTATCTCTCGCTTCGGTAAATCCGGCTGTTTTTTCTTCACGGACTTCTTTGGCGCGAACGACCCAAAAGGTATTGTTGTAAATATTGATAATGTCTGAATTGTGTTTTTTCTTCAAGACATCTTCGCTGAATGCCGCGCTAGTCAACGCATCGGGCATACCTGCCGCTTTGGCATCGGCCTGCGTCAGCCATTGATCGGAAGTTTCGATTTTCAAACCTAGTTTTTTCGCCGCCTCATCTAAGGAATTCGGATGATTAAACGCTTCTTCAGCGAGTTTTTCTTTGGCGGCATTAAAATCGGCGGAGGCTTTTTTAAGTTTCAAAGCAGCCTCAATGCGTGCTTTTTCTTTATCGAACTCAGGCTTGGGGGCATTTTGTGGCAATGCGGCAACTTCTTCGTCGAATGCTTTTTTGACTTCATCCGCACTGACGCTTTGTTTCTCCGCCAAATGAGCTGCATTAAGGGCAACGTATTCAAGCTTCACGGCTTGGGGAATCAGATAATCTTTTTTATGCGATTCATAATAACGTTGCAAAGTGGCATCATCCGTTTTGATTTGTGCCGCAAATGTTTCCGGTCTGAATGTAAATGAACGGATGGTACGGTTTGACTGAGTCAGCTTAATCAGCTGCTCTGCCTGAGAATCGCTGATAATTGCCCCGTTTTGAACCAAGTTAATCAAATTTTGCAAGGCAAACTGCTCGCGCAAATCATCAATAAATTGGTCTTCGGACATACGGCGTTGGCTCAGATATTGCGTAAACAATGCCTGACTGAATTTACCGTTGGCATCATGAAATGCCGGATCATCGACAATAGCCTGCTTAACCTGATCCATAGACACATCTATGCCCATCATCTTTGCGCCCTCTTTCAGGTAGGCACGCTGAACCAGCCCGCTAAATATGGCTTCGCGGCTTTGCCCGCCGCCTGCGGCCTGATCCGCCTGTACGGCATTATTCAAGGTGTGATCGCTTATTTTTTCGCCACCGACCTTGACGATATAGTCGGAGCCGGAGTTTCTCGCAGTTTCGACACCAAAGCCGACAAAGGTCAGCGCGATCAGACCCAGTAGGATTTGGGCGGGAGTTTTATATTTTTCAACGGTATGGAACATATTGGTTTGAGGGCGTAATGGTTAATGGCAAACGCGCATTGTAGCGTTTTTTCAAGGATTCCGCATCTTTCAGACGACGTTTTATTCCGAAAAAATCTTCTGATAGTTTTCGACAGAAAATCCGACGTAAACCCTGCCCTCTTTACGCAAAACCGGACGTTTGATCAAACTTGGATTTTTCGCCATCAGTCGGACCGCCCCGTCCGGACTATTTTCGGCAGCTTGACGGTCGGCATCGTCAAGTTTGCGCCATGTCGTACCACGTTTGTTGAGCAGGATTTCTAAAGAAACCTGTTCCAGCCATTGGCGGATAACTGCCTCGCTCGGGGCGTTTTTCTTAAAATCGGAAAATTCGTACACAATATTATTTTCAGCCAACCAGTTGCGTGCCTTTTTAACAGTGTCGCAATTTGTGATTCCATATAATTCGATCATGCTGTTTCTTTCTTGTTGATGCTTGGTAAGCTCTCATTTTACTACATTCCCCAAGTGAAATAAGCTAGAATACCTGTCCGCAATCCCTTAATCGGGAAACAGGTTATAGAAGGATTCCCTATGCAAAGCCGTTTACCTTTTTTCAGCGTCATCCGTGTCGGCGGAGAAGATCGCGCTTCATTTCTCCATGGCCAACTATCCAATGATATTAATCACTTAACTGTAAATCATTCCTGCTACGCGACTTACAACACACCTAAGGGACGTGTTTTGGCGAATATGGTTGTATTAAACAGAGGGGAAGATTTATTGCTGGTTATGGCAGCGGATTTGGCTGAATCGATTGTGAAACGGCTGCGTATGTTCGTATTGCGCGCCAAAGTTGAATTTACCCCCCTACCCGATTTTGCCGTTGCAGGCATGCTCGATGAAAGCTGCCATGCTACCCCGCCCGACTCACCCAGCCTTTCTTTCGAGGCATCGCTGGAAAACGGTGTATATACCATTCCCCTGCCCCATAAAGGTCGTCTGAAAATCGGTGAGGCGGCGCAGCTGCCCGAATATGATGCCCAAGCCGAAAATGCGTGGAATCTGCACGAAATCCTCAGCGGCTATCCATGGATTTCTGCTGCGACCAAAGAAACCGCCGTTGCGCAAATGCTCAACCAACACATCATCGGCGGCGTACATTTCAAAAAAGGCTGCTATCCCGGTCAGGAAATTATTGCGCGCGCCCAATATCGAGGCCAAGTAAAACGCGGGCTGGCGGTATTGAGCGGAGATTCATTGGAAGCAGCAGGTGTAGGCGTGGTTTCCGAAGGTGCGGAAGCCGGACAAATCATCAACACTGCGCTAACTGAAAATGGCAGCTTAAGCCTTGCCGTCATCAAGTTTGCCGCAGCGCAATCCCCTCTTACGGATGCAGACGGCAACGTATTGAAACAGGAAAAGCTTTTCTTTTCCGTTTCTGAAGAATAGCCTGTCCAACATAACATGGTCGTCTGAAATCTTTCGGAATAAGGTTTCAGACGACCTTTTGTCTCCTCCTTACATCCCGTTTCGACGGCTGTTATAGTGGATTAAATTTAAATCAGGACAAGGCGACGAAGCCGCAGACATACAGATAGTACGGCAAGGCGAGGCAACGCCGTACTGGTTTAAAGTTAATCCACTATATATAATTCTTCCTCACACACTCCCCTACTCTTTCCCCATGAAACTCAACCCCCAACAGCAAGCCGCCGTCAAATACCTCGGCGGGCCTCTGCTCGTGCTCGCCGGCGCCGGCAGCGGCAAAACCGGCGTGATTACGCAAAAAATCAAGCATTTGATTGTCAATGTCGGCTATCTGCCGCATACCGTCGCCGCGATTACCTTCACCAACAAAGCCGCCACGGAAATGCAGGAGCGTGTCGCCAAAATGCTGCCCAAGTCGCAAACGCGCGGGCTGACGATTTGCACGTTCCACTCTTTGGGCATGAAGATTCTGCGCGAAGAGGCTAACCATATCGGTTACAAAAAAAACTTTTCCATCCTTGATTCCACCGACAGCGCGAAAATCATCGGCGAACTTTTGGGCGGTACGGGAAAAGAAGCCTTATTCAAAGCGCAGCACCAAATTTCCCTGTGGAAAAACGATTTGAAAACGCCCGAAGACGTACTTCAGACGACCTCCAACGCATGGGAAGAACAAATCGCGCGCGCGTATGCGAGCTATCAGGAAACCTTGCAAAGCTATCAGGCGGTGGACTTCGACGACTTAATTCGCCTGCCTGCCGTACTGTTGCAGCAAAACAGTGAAGTGCGCAACAAATGGCAGCGGCGGCTGCGTTATCTGTTGGTTGACGAATGTCAGGACACCAACACCTGCCAATTCACCCTGATGAAACTCTTGACCGGCGCGGAAGGCATGTTTACCGCCGTCGGCGACGACGACCAGTCCATCTACGCATGGCGCGGCGCAAACATGGAAAACCTGCGTAAAATGCAGGAAGACTATCCGCAGATGAAAGTTATCAAACTGGAGCAGAACTACCGCTCCACCGCGCGGATTCTCAAAATCGCCAATAAAGTTATTGAAAACAACCCCAAGCTGTTCACCAAAAAACTTTGGTCGCAGTTCGGCGAAGGCGAAATCGTCAAAGTCGTTGCCTGCCAAAACGAGCAACACGAAGCCGACTGGGTTGTCAGCCAAATCGTCAAGCAGAAGCTGGTCGGCGGCGACAAAACCCAATACGCCGATTTCGCCGTGTTATACCGCGGCAACCATCAGGCGCGGATTTTTGAAGAAGCCTTGCGCAGCGCGCGCGTTCCCTACCAACTCTCCGGCGGACAAAGCTTTTTCGACAAAGCCGAAATCAAAGACGTTTTGTCCTACTTGCGCCTGCTTACCAATCCCAACGACGATCCCGCTTTCCTGCGCGCCGTTACCACGCCCAAACGCGGCATCGGTGATGTAACGCTGGGTAAACTCAATACCTACGCGCACGAACACGAATGCAGCCTGTATGAAGCCGCGCAAACCAGAGAAGCCCTCGCGTTACTGAACAACACCAACCGCCAACACCTGCAAGCCTTTATGGATATGTTCGGCAGCTACCGCGCCAAAGCCGAAACCAGTGAAGCGGGCGAACTCATCAACAGCCTGCTCAAAGAAATCGACTACGAAAACCACCTGCTTGCCAGCGAAGAGGGTAAAGCCGGCGAAATCAAATGGCGCAACGTCAGCGACCTGACAGGCTGGCTAGAGCGCAAAGGCGAGCAAGACGGCAAAAACATCATCGAACTCGCCCAAACCGTTGCCCTAATGACGCTCTTGGAAGGCAAAAACGAAGAAGAAGTCGATGCCATCAAACTCTCGACCCTGCACGCCTCCAAAGGCTTGGAATACCCCTACGTCTTCCTTGTCGGCTGCGAAGAGGGCATCCTGCCGCACAACGACAGCATCGAAGAAGACAACGTCGAAGAAGAACGCCGCCTGATGTACGTCGGTATCACCCGCGCCAAACGCCAGCTAACGCTGACCCACTGCGTCAAACGCAAAAAACAAGGCACATGGCAGTTCCCCGAACCCAGCCGCTTCATAGACGAAATGCCGCAGGAAGACATCAAGATTTTAGGACGCAAAGGCGGCGAGCCGATTGTGAGCAAGGAAGAGGGCAGAAGTCATCTGGCAGGGATGTTGGATATGTTGGCGGCAAAAGGGAAGGGCTGAAACAAAAAATGGACAAGTAAAAGGTCGTCTGAAACTAGATCCGGTTTCAGACGACCTTTGCAATATTCCTATCTTAGAACTTTACGCCTTTGTGCAGCGCCACGATACCCGCGCTCATATTATGATAATCCACACTGTCGAACCCCGCGTCCAGCATCATCTGTTTCAAAGTTTCTTGATCGGGATGCATACGGATGGATTCGGCGAGATATTGATAGCTGTCGGCATCTTTCGCAATCAGTTTGCCCATGACCGGTAGCAGCTTGAAGGAATACAGGTCGTACACCCCTTCCAGTGGTTTGTAGACTTTGGAAAACTCCAATACCAGCAGCGTGCCGCCCGGTTTCAACACGCGGTACATCTCTTTCAGCGCGGCATCTTTGTGCGTCATGTTGCGCAGACCGAAGGCGACAGAAACCAGATTGAAATAGTTATCGGGGAATGGCAGCTTTTCCGCATCAGCCAGCGACACGGGCAGAATCAGGCCTTCGTTGAGCAGTCGGTCGCGTCCGACGGTCAGCATCGAAGAATTGATATCGGTCAGCCAAACTTCGCCCTCTTTACCCACGCGTTTGGCCCAGCCGCGAGACAAATCGCCCGTACCGCCGGCAATATCCAATACTTTGTCTCCTTTTTTCAAGCGTGCGGTATTAATGGTGAAATGCTTCCAAACACGGTGCAGGCCGCCGGACATCACATCGTTCATAATGTCATAGTTTTTCGCTACCGAATGGAATACTTCGGCTACTTTGCCTGCTTTTTCGTTCTCATCTACGGTACTGAAACCAAAATGGGTTTTGTGGTTGCTCATGTTGCCTGCCTTTTGAAATTTAAAATTAAAATAATATGAATTCAGATATTGAATACGTCGAAGAAATCGCCAATCATTTTCGACGCAGGAAATATATTTTTCGCCTGTCCCATCTTAAAAACGAGCGGCTGTTGAAACAGGTAACGTTGTGTATAGCCCGCTCCGGTACCTAAAAATTTCAGTTCCATCTTTTCAGACGACCTTTTCGTCAATGTCTTCCGCCACAACCTCCGCTGCCACAGATATGGCCGGATTTCGATTCGGTATTCAAATCGTCAGGAGAAGGGATACGGGACGCACCAGCCAGCTCCATACGGCGCAGGTAGTCCGTCCAAAGTGCGTCGTGATCGTGTGCCAGTTTGTGCAGATAGGCCCAGTCGTACAGGCCGCTGTTGTGGCCGTCTGAAAAAGTGATTTTCAAGGCATAATTACCGACCGGCTCCAAATCAGTAACGGTAACGCTTGCCTTTCCGGTTTGTAAAACCTCCTGCCCTACGCCGTGTCCGCGCACTTCCGCACTGGGCGAATAAACACGCAAAAACTCTGCGGAAAGTGGTTTTTCATCGGCATCGTAACGCAGCGTCAGCAATGCTCGGTCTTTCGACAGACGGATTTCCGTCGGAATAAGGTTGTTTTCGTTCACAGTCATACTCCGGATTTTTTACGCAGCCACGCAACTCTGATGGAAAAAACGCCCCCGGCCGCAGCAAACAGCAAAATTGAATAAAGGGACAGGCGTATCAGATTTATCCTCATCTGTCCGTTTAAGCCCAAAGGCAACATCATCAGTCCTGCAAATATTAAAAACGCCGAAACCATTAAAGCGATAGAAATGAAGGCATAGCGGGTATTGGCATTGATTTTGTGATGACGGCTCATGGCTGCGCAAGGGTTGCTGAACTTGAAGTCGGGTCATTCTATCAGTTTTGCAGGCTAATTTCGATAAAAGGTCGTCTGAAACGAAAACGCCTGTTTCAGACGACCTTTTGGCTTTTGCTTTATCTGGCTTACTCGATAAACAGGACAACTGCTTTTTCTGTTTCTTCATTCGGCATTAGGCGCACGGCTGTGCCGGTTTTTCCTTTGAGGCGCACGAGGAAGCCACCGGGTTTGCGTTCCAAAACCTCAAGCTTTGCATCACCCCGCGGACGGAATGTGATTTTCTCGCATTCTCGAAGGCACCAGTGGTTTTTCCAATGGATGAAATAAATGTTATCCGGTTTGACGGCAAGCTTTTCTCCGCCCTTGAGGACAAAATAAGGATAATCGGGCTTTTTGGTTTTGAATGTCCATTCTGCTTTCTGTTTCTTACCGTTTTGACTGTATTCGAATACGGCGTGGTAGGCAGTGTCGTATTCGAGCGGCGATAGCGGGAAAAGCGCGAATTGTTTGTCGGTCAACTGTCCGTTTGGGTCTGTGTATTTATCCAAAATTTTGGTTTTGTCGATTTCGTTTTTGCCTTGATAAAGTTTGAACGACAGCATCTTGACTTCTCCCCCGTCGTCTGAAAATGCAATGCTGACGGGATTTCCGGTAAATTCATAACCGGGCATGGGATCGGGATGTTCTCCGTAAAAATCCGGCGCGGCAAAATTTCCCTTCGGATAAGCGATATACGCTAATTTTGTTTGATTTTTAATTTCGTCGGCGTAAACGATAGAGCCATTGAAACAAGAATTTTTATAGAAACGGCGACCTGCTTCCGGATAAGATCGCCCTAACGAACACCAATGATTGAATTCCCGGTTGCCCTGATTGAAGACGACGGCGGTTTTTCCGTTGCCATGCTCAACAGCTACTCCCGCTTCGTCAATATTTTGATCAAGCAAAGAAAAACGGTGGTAAATGGCTGTCATCAGGGCATCGGTTTGCTCGTGCAGGACAAGTGTGTTTTTAAATCCATCCTGATGGCGGTACTCGCCCGTGCTTATGTTTTCATGAACCCCATCGAAATAATAGCCGGCCTTGCGGGCGCGGTCAGAGGGCTTGTACCCTGTGTAAAATTGATTGTTTCGATGTTTTTCGTCATGGCTGTCTTCAGGATTGATCAGCAGATATTTGGCGTGCCTTCGGGCTGACCGTTCCAATACCGGGGAATTCGACAGAGAATTCAAACCGGCAGCGGCACGCAAAAAATTAAGGTAACCCAAACCGCTTAAAGATTCTACGGACGAACGGTCTTGACCGGCTTGAGGGTAGATAAGGTTGTCTGAAAAGAAATAGCGATTTTGCTGGTAATAAAACAGACCAAGCGCGCCTGCTAATATTACCAGCCAGATGAAGATGTATTTCATATTGTCATTTTATAGAGTGAAATGAGTTTAACGTAATGATGAAAGAACTTGGCGAATCATACAGCATAATATCCGTAAACGTCGTCTGAAAAGCGCTGGTCAAGTGAAATAAATGTATTTTTATTACAGTAAAATATTGTTAAGCGAATCTGCCTGATTTATAATTCCTACCATATTAAAAGATGAAGTTTTTGTATTTTATAGGCAAATGACTTCATCCTCTTTTTTGTCTGTTGAAAATATTGAATATTTGCTCCATCGGTATTGGTGTGACTAGCCTGAAGCTGATATTTGCTTTATATCCTCAAATTACGGAGTTTTCATGTCCACAATGTTTTTTATCCAGTTCGCCATCGTACTGGTGTGTATCTTAATCGGCGCGCAGGTCGGCGGTATCGGCTTGGGCGTACTCGGCGGTATCGGGCTGGCAGTTTTGGCCTTCGGTTTCCATCTTGAGCCGACCAGTCCGCCGATTGACGTGATGCTGATGATTATGGCGGTCGTTTCCGCTGCCGCATCGATGCAGGCAAGCGGCGGCTTGGACTACATGATTAAAATCGCCACCCGCGTTTTACACCGCAATCCGAAATACATCACCTTCATCGCGCCTATGGTGACTTATCTGTTTACCGTACTGGCAGGCACGGGACACGTCGCTTATTCGGTATTGCCCGTCATTGCCGAAGTCAGCCGCCGCAACGGCATCCGTCCTTCCCGCCCGTTGACGATGGCGGTCATCGCGTCGCAATTCGCCATTGTTGCCAGCCCGATTGCGGCCGCGGTCGTCGCCTGCGTGACTTACCTTGAGCCGCAGCACATCACGATGGCCGATGTGCTGAAAGTGACTGTTCCTTCAACTATTTTAGGTATCGGCCTTGCCTGTATATTCGTCAACAAGCTCGGTAAAGAATTGAAAGATGACCCGCATTATCAGGCGTTGCTGAGAGACCCGGAATATATAGAAGCCAACGAAAAAGATTCGACTGAAGTTTCCAACGCGCCCGTCAGCAAAGAGGCGAAACTTTCGGTCGGGATTTTCCTTGCCGCTGCATTGCTGGTAGTGGTCATGGGTGCCGTACCGGAGTTGCGCCCGACCTTCCAAACGGAAGAAGGCCCGAAACTGATGGGCATGGCGCACGCCATCGAAATCGTCATGCTTTCTGCTGCCGCGCTAATTATCCTGCTGTGTAAACCGGATGGTAACGCGATTACCAAAGGCTCGGTGTTCCATGCGGGGATGCGTGCCGTTATCGCCGTATTCGGCGTGGCATGGCTGGGCGACACGCTGATGCACGGTCATCTGGCCGAAGTCAAAGAAACCGTATCGCATCTGGTCGAAACCGCACCGTGGACTTTTGCGTTTGCCCTGTTCGTTTTGTCCGTCTTGGTCAACAGCCAAGGGGCAACCGTCGCAACGCTGTTTCCCATCGGTATTTCGCTGGGCATTCCCGCTCCGATTATCATCGGTACGTTTGTCGCGGTGAACGGCTATTTCTTCATTCCGAACTACGGCCCGATTATCGCGGCGATTGATTTTGACAGCACGGGTTCGACCAAAATCGGCAGATTCATTTTCAACCACAGCTTCATGATTCCCGGCCTCTTGAGCATGGCGTTTAGCTTGGCATTCGGTTTGCTGCTGGCGAATTACTTCTTTTAAGGTCGTCTGAAAAAAGGTCGTCTGAAAACACAAAATAGGTTTTCAGACGACCTTTGCATTAGGATTATCCGCTATAATATCACCGCATAACAAAACCCGTCTTTTACGACCCTATTCCCACGGAGCGTACAAAAATGTACCACTACAAATCCGAAGCCACCCAGTTTCTCGACAAACTTATCGAAGACAATCCGCAACTGGAAACGCAACGCCTCGAAAACCGCCACCTGCTTTGGGATGTCGAATTAAATCCGCAAGAGCAGGCAGAGTTTGAGGCTGCCAAAGTCGCTAAAAAACCCTATACATACTATCAAGACTGATCGTGCCGAAATGACCGTCCGCACATCCAACACACCTGCCGGACTACAGGACTACCTCAATACCATCGGACAGGCGGAGCATCCCGTCCTTGCCGCATTGCGCGAGCGCATGCTTTCCCACCGATTGGGCAATATGGCTATCGCCCGCGAACAAGCCACCCTACTTTCTTGGTTGGCGCAGCTTATCCGTGTCGAAAAATATTTGGAAATCGGCGTGTTTACAGGATACAGCAGCACCGCCGTCGCGCTTGCATTGCCCGAGCATGGCAAAGTTACCGCCTGCGACATCAACGTAACATTTACCGACATAGCGCGCGAAACTTGGCGGGCGGCAGGAGTGGAACACAAAATTTCGCTGTACCTGCAACCCGCCCTTTTGACTTTGGACGACCTGATAGCGCAAGGCGAAGCGGAAAGTTACGACCTGGCCCTGATAGATGCGGATAAGCCCCCTACCCCGCAATATTTCGAACGTTGCCTGAAGCTTGTGCGTAAGGGCGGCATTATCGCCATCGACAATGTTTTGCTGAACGGCCGGGTCTTGCATGAGGGCGACGAACACTCCCCGCCCAGCTTGAAAATACTGCAAACATTCAACCGCAGCCTGCCCGAAGATGAACGTATCGTTCCCATTACCCTACCCGTCGGCGACGGATTGACCCTTCTATTGAAAAAATAAACCGATGAAAACAAACCTGCTTATCCGACTGCTTCCCATTGCCTTTACCGCCGCCTGTACTTCCGTTTCATCCCCGACTTCAGACGACACTTTTTCGCTGCCGGATATTCCCGATAGCCCGCAGAAAGTATCCATCCCCTATCCCAAGCTCGACGAACAGACACAAATCGACCATTTGGGCGTACAGGTTGCACGCATCGAGCGGGAAATGGAGGCGGTAAACCTTCGTTTGCAGCAAATCGAGCAGCAAAACAAAATCCACTCCCGTCCTGCTAAGAAAACCGTGTCTCAACGCTTGGACGACCAGAAGCTCAAAAAACATTATCTGGAGAACGGCGGTACCGCGCCGACCGAAACAGATTCGCTTACCCTAAACGAAACCCGTCTTTACGAGCGTGCATCCAAATACTACCGCAGCGGGAATTATCGGGCGGCGGCAGCCATTCTGAAGGAAGCCGACGGCGGTAACGGCAGCGATATTGCGCGCCGCAATATGTATCTGCTGCTGCAAAGCCAACAGCGCATAGGCAATTGCGAATCTGTCATCGAAATCGGCGGCCGCTACGCCAACCGCTTCCGCAACAGCCCGCAAGCCCCCGACGCGCTTTTCAGCATCGGACAATGCCAATACAAACTGCAACAGAAAGACATCGCCCGCAACACATGGCGCAAGCTAATACAGAGCTATCCCGGTAGCGAAGCCGCCAAACGCGCCGCTATCAGTATCAAGCAACGATAACTTTTCAGACGACCTCCCCCTATTCGAAGGTCGTCTGAAATCATTCATTGAATAATGTTTTATACAATTAGGAGTAAATATGGCCAAAATCGGCATCATCATGGGTAGCAACAGCGACTGGCCCGTCATGCAGCAGGCAGCGCAGTTTCTCAAAGAGTTCGGCGTCGAATACGAAGCCCGCGTCGTGTCCGCACACCGCACCCCCGATTTAATGTTCGAATACGCTGAAACCGCCCGCGAACGCGGCATCAAAGCCATCATCGCCGGTGCGGGCGGCGCGGCACACCTGCCCGGCATGGTTGCCGCCAAAACCACCGTCCCCGTATTGGGCGTTCCCGTACCCAGCAAATACCTGCGAGGCGAAGACTCCCTGCTCTCCATCGTGCAAATGCCCAAAGGCGTTCCCGTTGCCACTTTTGCCATCGGCGAAGCAGGAGCCGCCAACGCCGCCCTGTTCGCTATCTCGCTGCTTGCCAACGAAGATCTCAAGCTGGCGCAAAAACTTACCGATTTCCGCGCCAAGCAGGAGCAAACCGTTTTAGACATGGAACTGCCCGAAGCCTGATATAAAAAAGGTCGTCTGAAAACGGATTTTCGTTTTTCAGACGACCTTTTTGCCTGATTTCAAAGAAACCTTCAAAATCGTTTAAAATCCATACCCTTTCATCTTTCTCAATCTGCCTTATGAACATCTTATCCGTAGAAAACGCTTCCTTTGCCGTCGGCCATGTCGCCCTGCTCGACAAAACTTCCTTCCAACTCGACAGCGGCGAAAAAATCGGCTTAATCGGCCGCAACGGCGCGGGTAAGTCTTCGTTTCTGAAAATCCTCGCCGGCGTGCAGAAACTCGACGACGGGCAGATTATCGTTCAAAACAACCTCAAAATCGTTTATGTGCCGCAGGAATCGTTTTTTGATAAGGAAGCCACCGTATTCGACACCGTCGCCGAAGGCTTGGGCGAAATCCGCGACCTACTGCGCCGTTACTACCGCGTCAGCCATGATTTGGAACACAATTCAGACGACGTTTTATTGAAAGAACTCAACGAATTGCAGCTTGAAATCGAAGCGAAGGACGGTTGGAAGCTGGATGCGGCGGTGAAGCAGACTTTGGGCGAACTCGGTTTGCCGGAAAATGAAAAAATCGGCAACCTCTCCGGCGGGCAGAAAAAGCGCGTTGCCTTGGCGCAGGCTTGGGTGCAGAAGCCCGACGTATTGCTGCTGGACGAACCGACCAACCACTTGGACATCGACGCGATTATCTGGCTGGAAAACCTGCTCAAAGCGTTTGAAGGCAGCCTGGTTGTGATTACCCACGACCGCCGTTTTCTGGACAACATCGCCACGCGCATTGTCGAACTCGACCGCGGCATTCTGCGCTCCTATCCCGGCTCGTTCTCCAAATACAGCGAGAAAAAAGCGCAGGAATTGGCGGTTGAAGCGGAACACAACCGCCTCTTCGACAAATTCCATGCGCAGGAAGAAGCGTGGATACGCAAAGGCATCGAAGCGCGCCGTACCCGTAATGAAGGCCGCGTGCGCCGTTTGGAAGAACTGCGCCGCCAGCGCGCCGAACGCCGCAACGTGCAGGGACAGGTCAACTTCAAACTCGACAGCGGCGAGAAAAGCGGCAAAATCATTGCCGAACTGGAACATGCCTCGTTTGCATACGGCGACAAAGTCATCATGGACAAATTCTCCTCCATCTTGCAGCGCGGCGACAAAATCGGCTTAATCGGCCCCAACGGCATCGGCAAAACCACCTTTCTCAAGCTGATTCTGGGCGAATTGCAGCCGACCTACGGCAGAATCCGCATCGGCAGCAAGCAGGAAGTCGCCTATTTCGACCAATTCCGCAGCGCGCTGAACGAAAACGACACCGTGTTTTACACGCTCGGCCAAGGCAACGATTACGTCGAAGTCGGCGGCAAGAAAAAACACGTCATGAGCTATCTGGAAGATTTCCTGTTCCCCCCTGCCCGCGCGCAAAGCCCCGTCTCATCGCTCTCCGGCGGCGAACGCAACCGCCTCCTGCTGGCAAAACTCTTCACCCGCTCTGCCAATATCCTAGTCTTGGACGAACCGACCAACGATTTGGACATCGACACCCAAGAGCTGCTCGAAGACTTGCTGCGCGATTACCAAGGCACGGTATTTCTCGTCTCGCACGACCGTATGTTCCTCGACAATGTCATTACCCAAAGCATTGTTTTCGAAGGACAAGGCCGTCTGAAAGAATACATCGGCGGTTATCAGGACTACATTGACGCAAAATCACGCGAAGAGAAAATTCAGACGACCTCCGCGCCGAAAACAACCGCAGAACCGGAAAAAGTCAAACCCAAAGCCAACCGCACGGTCAAACTTTCCTACAAAGAACAGCGCGAACTCGACGCCCTGCCCGACGAAATCGCCACCTTGGAAACCGAACAGGCGGAAATCAACGCGCAACTTTCCGATCCTGAAATTTTCAAAGATTACGAAAAAGCCGGCGCATTGCAAAACCGTGCCGAAGAAATCGAAACACTGCTCTTGGAAAAATTGGAACGCTGGGAGCTTCTGGAGGCTAAGCAGAACGGTGAGGCAATCTGAGACCTTTGCAAAATTCCTTTTCCCCCGACAAC
>NZ_KV814882.1:0-941 GCF_001814135.1 Neisseria sp. HMSC067H09
TGTTTTTTTATTGCATCTGACAACCCTAATCCTTTTGGAGCGGGTTTTCTCATTTGCTGCGCATATTCAGACAGTTCAGAAGCTTCAGGGTAGGCAGAAAACCCCCAATCATAACCCGAATCAGAATGGGGAATAGGTGCCGGAAGGTCTTTAATGGCATCGGCAACATTGACTTTAGGTAAAGTAAATCTGAAATGGCTTTCAGATAAGGAATCAAAGTGTGCTTTATCGTAGCCCACAATAATCACCCGCCTGCGTTTTGTAGGAGCGCCGCAGTCAGAAGCATCGACAATGAGGGGACCAATTAATGTGTACTTTTTATTTACGATGGAAAGTGCGTTATTCAGTTGTGGTAAATTGCGTTTGTCGATCAGACCCTCGACATTCTCCATTACGAAAAATTTCGGGTCTAGTATATTGACGTGCCTGAAAAAATCTTCCAGCAGTTTTCTTCTCGGATCATTAACATCACCAATCCCCATTCTCGAATATCCTTGGCAAGGCGGCCCCCCTATCACACCGTCGATTTTTTGCCGCCCTAAAATATGGCGCCAGCCATTTTCGTCCAACAAGGACAAATCTTTATTCAGTACTTTTGTATGAGGAAAATTATTTTTATAGGCGGATTGGAGAGTGGGATCTATATCGATAGCCGCAATAGTGTGAAATCCCGCAAGTTCGGCTCCTAAACCGAAGCCGCCGCATCCGCAAAATAAATCTACTAAAACAGGTTTTGTATTCATCGTTTCGACCATTTGTATTTCTTACACGGCATTCTACGTTGAAAAAAACAATTTGTCGACCGTATGGAAGTAATCATTTCAAAACAATAGGTTAGGAATTAAGAGCAAAAAATGTGTAACCAATTGTTGCATTTGTTGGCGGCGGGTTTTACTTGCTTATACGGGTGTTTCAGACTTGGCCAACAGAAAAATCTAGGC
>NZ_KV814883.1:0-16587 GCF_001814135.1 Neisseria sp. HMSC067H09
GCACTTCAAATGCGAATCCGCCGTCGTCTGAAAATCCAAATTCTGGTTTTCAGACGACCTTTTTGTCGAGGTTATTCAAGTATTCAAAAGCAGCCGTATGATAAATTCGTCCTGAGGGAGGGTTAATTTGAGATTGCGGATATCCCCCTGTACCAGTAGAGGCCTTATGCCCAGTTGTTCTACGGCAGAGGCTTCATCGGTAATACCGTTTAAGTCGGAGGAGGATAGGGCGCGATTCAATAATCCGGCTTGAAAAAGCTGCGGTGTCTGTGCCTGCCATAAGTCTTTACGGGGTACGGTTTCCAGGATTTGTCCGTCGGTATCGGAACGTTTGATGGTGTCGGCTGCGGGAATGGCCAAAATGCCGCCTTCTACTTTTGTTCCGGCTGCCTGAATCAGGCGCGACAGGGCATCTTGGGGCAGGCAGCAGCGGGCGGCATCGTGAACCAAAATATTATCGTGGTTATCCGCCAACCTCTTTTTCATCAGTGTTTGCACACCGTTGCGGACGGTTTCTGCCCGGGTATTGCCTCCGACGTTGAAAACCACTGTCTTATCAGAGGTTGTCTGAAGATGATTAATAAAAGGATCATCAGGTGAGACAATAATAGCGACCAAGTCGATAAACGGATGTTGTGTAAAAATGGCAACCGTATGCTCTAAGACGGTTTTGCCGTGTATCCGGATATATTGTTTGGGTTTGCCTGCACCGAAGCGAGCGCCGATCCCTGCGGCGGGAATCAGGGCGATATGCCGTCTTTTCATACATTCTCTCCGGCGGCTGCCTGCCTCCATATGCAGGCCTCTCCCAGCGCATCGAGATATTTTTCGTGTTCTTCAAGCTCTTCAGCATTGGCTTTGATGACTTTTAAGCGCGACGAACGTTTTGTTTCGGCGATGATGACGGGCTTGTCTTCTTTTTTTTCTTCTTCACCTTCTTCACCCATTAAGTCGAATTGTTGGCGCGTCATTGCCAAATAAACTTCGCCTAAAAGTTCGCAGTCGATTAAAGCGCCATGCAGTACGCGCTTGCTTCTGTCGATGGAGAGGCGGTTGCACAAGGCATCCAGGCTGGCTTTTTGCCCAGGAAACATTTCACGCGCCATCGCCAGCGTATCCGTAATTTCGCAGCCAAGCTCTTCAACGGAGGGCAGACCCATGCGGCGGAATTCCATATTTAAGAAGCCTACGTCGAATTTCGCATTGTGAATAATCAATTCCGCGCCACGGATAAATTCGCTGATTTCTTGTCCGACCTTTGCAAACGGCGGAGCGTTTTTCTCTTCTAAAACGTCAATCGTCAGCCCGTGTACGCGTGCGGCTTCTTCAGGCATATCGCGCTCGGGATGGACGTAAAGGTGCAGGAAGCGTCCGGTCATTTGGCGGTTGATCATTTCCAGTCCTGCAAACTCGACCAAGCGGTCGCCGTTTTCGGCGTAAAGGCCGGTGGTTTCGGTATCAAGGATAATCTGGCGTCTCATCAAATGCTCCAATGACTGAATGAAAAAATGTCTCGTATCATACTCAAGGAGGGGGTGAAAGTATAGAGTAGAGTTGCTTTGTATTCTTATTGGGATGTTGTTTAGATGAGGGAAAATATTTTAGACAAGTGGGGTATGAGCAGTCTTATGGTTACGAAAAGGTAGAAATTGCTGACAATTTTCAGACGAGCGAAAGCAGTTTGTCTTTCAAAAGGCTGATGGATACTAAATCCTGAGTAAAATACTCAACTTTTAAAAAATTAATTTCTTTTTAAATCATTGTGTTATTTCTGTTTTAAAAAATAGTAACAATTATCATTTGCAAAATTAAAAAATACTCGTATAATGCAACTCATCGAAACGAAACGACAGCGCAACAGAACGAAAGGAGAATGAAATGCCGGAAAGTATTTTCAAGCAAGTCTCCCTTGATATTCTGAGACTGCATCAACAAACCATCCGTTCGCTTTTGGCAACCCAATGCTGCAACGATTGTGAAGTTCACGATGTATTCTACATTACGCTGGACGGACGCTATTATGTTTGGCTGCCTTGTATGAATAAGGCAGAGCAAGTAGAAGCGGGCATTTTGCTGATTGAGGACGAAACCAGTGATATTCGTCTGAGCTGGGTGGCAAATACCCGGGAAGTACAGAAAAAAGACAGCTTATATGAAAAAGTTGTTTCCGCTTTACAACGCCGGTTGCGGCAGACGAAAAATAAGTTTATCCAGGCTAAAGATACTTGCCTGCTTGAACTGACCCCGAAGCAGGGGCGTCTGACGACAGGCAGCAGAGATTTATCGCTTTCACCGCATGATTTGATGAAAGCACTTTATCCGGCAACCCATCAATTAAAATCAGGAGGATTTGCCTTGTAACAGTTTTGGTAGTGGTTTGTGTTCCTTTTGCGCCCCTTAAATGTTTAAAGGGGCGATTTTTTTTGCTTTTTGATACACAGTAATCGTCTTGTTATGACATATTATTTAAAATCAAGTACAATATTGTCATTTCAAATTAATCGCTCATCATTTGAATAGGGGAATTTTAATGAAATTGAAACTTTCTGCATTATCCGTATTGGCGGCGGCTATTTTGTGTTCTTCCGGCGCATTGGCGGCTGACAGTGTCTATACATGGAAAAACGGCAAGGGAAACAGCTATTCCGATACGCCGAACCGGCTCCAGCTTGACCGCTCCAATGTGATGAATATTCGTACACACAGTGTCAAAGCGGCAGTCAAACCCAAATCCGAAGCTGCGGACGAGGGTACGCTGGCAGAGCAACAGGCGAAATTAAATGAGCGGATGTTGGCTAAGAATAAACTGATTGAGGAGCAAAACAAAAAAATTGAGGAAGAAAACCGTAAAAACAAAGAAGACAACTGCCGTGTCGCACGAATGAACCAACAGTCTGCCGAAAGCGCGCGCGTTGCCAATCGTGATGATTTGGTCAAGCGGTATCAAGGGGATGTTGCCAAATATTGCAATTAATGGAGTGTAAAATTTAAAAGGTCGTCTGAAACAGATAGTTTTGCTGTTTCAGACGACCTTTTATTTAGATTCAGGTTTTTGATTTAAGCGACTTGGGTCTGATGTTCGTCACCGTTGCGTTCGCGGATTTTGCCCAAACGGTAAACGGTTTCGCCTTGTTCTGTTAAGAATGCCTGCACCGCGTCGGCATCCTCTTCGGCAATCACGACCACCATGCCGATGCCGCAGTTGAAGGTGCGGTACATTTCTTGCGTTTCCACATTGCCTGCCTGTTGCAGCCATTGGAACAGCTTGGGCAATTCCCATGCTTTGGCATCGATTTGGGCGACGGTGTTTTCCGGCAGGATGCGCGGCACGTTTTCAGTGATGCCGCCGCCGGTAATGTGCGCCATGCCTTTGACGGTGAATTTTTCCAAAGCAGCGAGAATGGGTTTCACATACAGGCGGGTCGGGGCGATGATGGTTTCGCGCAGGGTTTTGCCATTGTCGAACTCGGCGTCCAAATCGGGATTGTCGCGGGCGATGATTTTGCGGACGAGGGAATAGCCGTTGGAATGGGCGCCGTTGGAAGCCAGCCCCAACACGATGTCGCCCGCTTTGATGCTGCGGCCGTTGATGACGCGCTCTTTTTCGACCACGCCGACGGCAAAGCCCGCCAAGTCGTATTCGCCTTCGGGGTACATGCCGGGCATTTCGGCGGTTTCGCCGCCGATGAGGGCGCAGCCGGATTCTTCGCAGCCTTGGGCGATGCCTTTAATCACGTCGGTAGCGCGGGCGACGTCGAGTTTGCCGCAGGCGAAATAGTCGAGAAAGAACAAAGGTTCTGCGCCTTGAACCAAAATATCGTTGACGCTCATGGCGACGAGGTCGATGCCGACGGTGTCGTGTTTGTCCCAATCGAAGGCGAGTTTGAGCTTGGTGCCTACGCCGTCGGTGCCGCTGACGAGGACGGGATTTTTGTATTTTTTGCTGATTTCGACCAATGCGCCGAAGCCGCCCAAATCACCCAACACTTCGGGACGCATGGTGCGTTTGGCAAAAGGTTTGATGTTTTCGACCAGTTGGTCGCCTGCGTCAATATCGACGCCTGCATCGCGGTAGCTGAGTGAAGTGCTCATGAATGGGTTCCTTATCGTGATTGGGACGGAAAAACGATGGGGCGTATTTTACCTTATTTTGCAGGCGCGGGCTTGGATTTTTCGGTGATTTTGTAAACAATCTGAGGTTTCAGACGACCCCGTTTATTCTGTTATACTGGACGGTCAGGAGTCGTCTGAAAACGATTGCGGCGGCTTCCGCTGAAACACACATGGAAAGGTTTTATGTATCAGAAAAAAACGCGCGGCATGAAGCCGTGGATCATTATGGGCTGCGTGATTGCGGCTTTTGTCTGGCTGCTGTACGCGCTGGGCGAGATCCTGACGCCGTTTATTGTGGCGGCGGTATTGGCTTATGTGTTGAATCCGCTGGTGGAATGGTTGCAGAAGAAAAAGATTAAACGCGGCCCCGCGTCCATGATGGTGATGGTATTCGCTTTGCTGTTGCTGCTGTCGTTGATGCTGATTATCGTGCCTATGCTGATCAACCAGTTTAACAATATGGTCAGCCGCATTCCCCAAATCGTCGATTTTACGCAAAACAGGCTGCTGCCTTGGCTGAACCATGTGGCGGGTAATTATGTGCATATCGATCAGGATTCGGTGGTCAAATGGTTGCAGTCGCATATAGGGGAATTGAGCAACACGCTCAAGGCTTGGGTCCCGACGCTGATGCGCCAAAGCGGCAACGTCATCAGCGGCATGAGCAACCTGATCCTGCTGCCGCTCTTGCTGTATTATTTCCTTTTGGACTGGAAACGCTGGTCTTACGGCATCAGCGCGTTGGTTCCGCGCCGCTTTATCGACACTTATACGCGCATCACAAGCAACATGGATGAAGTTTTGGGCGAGTTCCTGCGCGGGCAGTTGATGGTGATGCTGATTATGGGGCTGGTGTACGGGGTCGGGCTGATGCTGGTCGGACTGGATTCCGGTTTCGCTATCGGTATGATTGCCGGTATTTTGGTGTTTATCCCGTATTTGGGCGCGTTTACCGGACTTTTGCTGGCAACCGTCGCCGCTTTGCTGCAATTTGGCACATGGAACGGTCTGATTATGGTGTGGGTAGTGTTCGCTATCGGACAATTCCTCGAGAGTTTTATCGTTACCCCGAAAATCGTCGGCGACCGCATCGGCCTGTCGCCTTTCTGGGTGATTTTCTCGTTGATGGCTTTCGGACAACTCATGGGCTTCGTCGGCATGCTCGCCGGCCTGCCGCTTGCCGCCGTAACCTTAGTCCTGTTGCGCGAAGGTGTGAATGCTTATTTCCACAGCCGTTTTTACAAACACAAGTAAAAGGACAAAAGGTCGTCTGAAATCAGATATGGGTTTTCAGACGACCTCCCAGCCTTTCTTCGACAGCCATGTTGAACAATTTTGCACTTTGGTTTATATCCGGTTTCCTATCGATGTTGCTATGGGAAATGCTTCCCCTAGACGACGGATACAGCTTTCCGGAAAAAATGAAGGTATTAATCCTGTTTTCCATCATCATGGCTGTTTTGCAAACCTTTTTCTTTCCGACACTCACTCCCTGAAATCACTTATATATAGGACCATATGTTAGCCATCATCGGCGGCAGCAGCCTGACCAAGCTGCCCGAACTGAGCATCACCGACCGCAAAATCGTCCGCACCCCCTACGGACTGACCAGCAGCCCCGTCTTAAGCGGCAAACTGGGCAGTCAGGACATTTTCTTCCTCGCGCGGCACGGCTTCGGCCATACCGTCGCGCCGCACGAAATCAACTACCGCGCCAACATTTGGGCGTTGCATTCCATAGGTGCGGAATACATCGTCGCCGTTTCCTCCGTCATCAGCATCAACGACCGCTTTGAAAACGGCGCGCTCGTCCTGCCCGACGACTTGATCGACTACACCTACGGCCGCAAGGACACCTTTTTTGAAGGACAGGAAGAACCGGTCGTACACACCGATTTTCTCGAACCCTACTCCGCCGGACTGCGCGAAAAAATTGCCGAACACGCGCAACAGCACCAAATGCCCTTATACACCCAAGCCGTTTACGGCTGCCTGCAAGGCCCGCGCTGGCCGACCCGCGCAGAAATCCAACGTTACCGCCGCGACGGTGTGGACGTATTGGGTATGACCGGAATGCCCGAAGCCTTCCTCGCCCGCGAACTGGGCATCCAATACGCCCACTTCTGCGGCATCACCGACATCCGCTGCCTCAGCGGCGGAGCGGAAGGGACGGAATGCGGCTTGGAAACCGAGCTTGCCATCGGCAAAATCCGTCGTTTGCTTGCGGGTTTGTAAACACCATCTTTTGTGGAATGACTTTAAATCAGGACATGGCAATGAAACTGTGGGTAGCGTAAGCAGTACGAAGCTGATTTATCTGTTGTCTCATCATTGGGAATCATCTTTCTGAAGCTTAGGTGAGGCAATGCCGTATTGCTTCAAAGTTAATCCGCTATGTTTTTCCCTTGATTCTCTAAACCATATAAAAAGGTCGTCTGAAAATTTTCAGACGACCTTTTGATTACGCTAGTTCAAACTTATTTCGCCAATTCGGCACGCAGTTTGTGGGTAACGTTCATCATGACTTGGAGTTGCTCCAGAGTTTCTTTCCAACCGCGTGTTTTCAGACCGCAGTCCGGGTTTACCCACAGGCGTTCAACCGGTACGACTTCGATGGCTTTACGCAACAGGTGTTCCACTTCGGCTTCTGTCGGTACGCGTGGGCTGTGGATGTCGTAAACGCCCGGGCCGATGTCGTTCGGGTATTTGAATTCGCCGAACGCGGTCAAGAGTTCCATGTCGGAACGTGAAGTCTCGATGGTGATGACGTCGGCGTCCATAGCTGCGATGGCAGGCAGGATGTCGTTGAACTCGGAGTAACACATATGGGTGTGGATTTGTGTGCTGTCTTCGCAACCGGTAGAGGACAGGCGGAAGGATTCGCCGGCCCAGTTCAGGTAGGCATCCCAATCGGCGCGTTTCAAAGGCAGGCCTTCACGGATGGCAGGTTCGTCGATTTGGATGACTTTGATGCCTGCTTTTTCCAGATCCAATACTTCGTCGTTCAGAGCCAGTGCGATTTGTTTGCACACGGTAGCGCGTGGAATGTCGTTGCGGACGAAAGACCATTGCAGGATGGTTACAGGACCGGTCAACATGCCTTTCATCGGGCGTTTGGTCAGGCTTTGTGCGTAAGTAGACCAAGCGACAGTCATGGCTTCTGGGCGGCTTACGTCACCGAAGATAATCGGTGGTTTCACGCAGCGTGAACCGTAGCTTTGTACCCAGCCGTATTGGGTGAATGCGAAACCGCTCAACAATTCGCCGAAGTATTCGACCATGTCGTTACGCTCGGCTTCGCCGTGTACCAGTACGTCCAAGTCCAGTTTTTCTTGCTCTTCAACCACCAAGGCGATTTCTTTTTTCATCGCGGCTTCGTAATCGGCGGCAGACAGTTCGCCTTTTTTGAAGGCTGCGCGTGCTTGGCGGATTTCGGTGGTTTGTGGGAAAGAACCGATGTTGGTCGTCGGCAGCAGGGGCAGGTTCAACCATGCTTGTTGCGCTTTGATGCGGTCGGCAAACGGTGATTTACGTTGGTCTGCGTTGGCAGGCAGGTCGGCAAGGCGTTTGGCGACGTCTGCGCGGTGGATTTCACTGCTGTTGGCGCGTGAATCGGCAGCAGCTTGGCTGGCAGCGAGTTCATCGGCAACGGAATCACGGCCTTCGTTCAATGCGGCTTTCAGAACGCGCAATTCTTGGGTTTTTTGCAGGGTAAATGCCAACCAAGAGTAGAGGTCAGGTTTGTTGGCTTTCAGTTTTTCTTCAACTGACAAGTCAAATGGAGTGTGCAACAGCGAGCAAGAGCTGGAAATCCACAAACGGTCGCCCAGTTTGGCTTTCAGGGGCTCGACAGTTTCCAAAACTTTGTTCAGGTTGGCGCGCCAGATGTTGCGGCCGTCGATAACGCCGGCAGACAGGACTTTGTCGTAGTCGGCGAACGCATCCAGTTGTTCAGGAGCGCGTACCAAGTCGATGTGCAGACCGTCAACGGGCAGGGCTTTCAGCAATGCGGCGTGTTCGGCAACGGAACCGAAGTAAGTGCTCAACAGGATTTTGGCGTTTACTTTGCTCAAAGTGGCGTAAACGTCTTTGTAGGCTTCCACCCATTCTTTAGGCAGGTCAACAGCCAAAGCAGGCTCGTCGATTTGAATCCATTCGGCACCGGCTTCAACCAAAGCGTTCAGGATTTCAACGTAAACGGGCAGCAGTTTTTGCAACAGGCTCAGGCGGTTGAATTCGACTGCGCCTTTTTCTTTACCTACCCACAGGAAGGTCAGTGGGCCGACGATGGTCGGTTTGGCTTTCAGACCGAGGGCTTGGGCTTCTTTCAGTTGTTGAACGTAGTGTTTGGCGTTTGCTTTGAATTCGGTATCGGCGTGGAATTCAGGCACCAAGTAGTGATAGTTGGTGTCGAACCATTTGGTCATCTCGATGGCGAATTGGTCTTTGTTGCCGCGCGCAAGTTGGAAGAATTGTTCCAAAGACAGGTTTTGGCTGTCGAAGCCGAAACGGGCGGGAATCGCGCCGGTAGCGACTTGCAGGTCGAGGATGTGGTCGTAGAAAGTGAAATCGCCTACGGCAACGTAATCGGCGTTGGCAGCGGCTTGGTGTTTCCAGTTTTTTTCGCGCAGGTCTTTGGCGACGTCGAGCAGCTCTTGTTCGCTGATTTCTTTGCGCCAGTATTTTTCTTGGGCGAATTTCAATTCACGGAAGGCGCCGACACGCGGGAAGCCTGAGAAATGTAATGTTGTCATGTTGAACTCTCCAGTTGGATTTTGTAAGGACCGGTTCAATCCGAATCGGTCGGTATTGTAAATCAGAATAGGGCGGATGGGGCGGCGTTTTGTTTTTCAGACAACCCCCTGAGGTCGTCTGAAACCGTTTTCGGCTTTAGGGGCGCACGCCTAAAATATGGCAGATGGCGTAAGTCAGCTCGCTGCGGTTGAGCGTGTAGAAGTGGAAATCTTTCACGCCTTCGCGGGACAGGACTTTGACCATGTCGATGGCGATACTTGCCGCCACCAGATTGCGCGTTGCTTGGTCGTCGTCCAAGCCTTCATACATTTGCGACAGCCATTTCGGGATTTTGACGTTGGTTACTTGCGCCATTTTGCCGAGTTGCTTGAAGTTGGTAACAGGCAGGATGCCGGGAACGATTTCGACGTCGATGCCCAGCATTACGCAGCGGTCGCGGAAGCGCAGGTAGCGTTCTACGTCGAAGAAGAATTGGGTGATGACATGGTTTGCACCCGCATCGATTTTGCGCTTCAGATTGATCAGGTCGGCTTGTGCGGATTTGGCTTCGGGATGCACTTCGGGGTATGCCGCTACGGAGATGTCGAAGTCGGCGACGGAGCGCAGGAGTTTGACCAGGTCTTCGGCGTAAAACGGTTTTTTCTCATAGCCGGGCGGCTCGTCGCCGCGCAGGGCGACAATACGGCGGATGCCGCTGTCCCAATAGTCTTTGGCGATTTGGCGCAATTCGTCGGGAGAGGCGTCGATGCCGGTCAGGTGCGGCGCGGCTTCCAAGCCGGTTTCCTGTTGGATGCGTTTGACGATGCTGTGCGTACGGTCGCGTTCTCCGGAGTTTGCGCCGTAGGTTACGGATACGAATTTGGGATGAAGGGTTTGCAGGCGATGGATGGAGTCCCACAGCATGGTTTCCATTTGTTCGTTTTTCGGCGGGAAAAATTCGAACGAAACGTTGATGTCGCCCTTCAAGTCGGAAAGGCTGTTGTTTAACGCATTGATTTCTTTTGCGTAACTCATTGGCTGTGTACCTCGGTTGTCTTTTTTAAACGTTTTCAGGCTTGTATGATAAATTTGCCTTGTGTATGAGTCAAATTCAAAATTTTCAGAAAGTTTATGAATTATTTTAATGTGGCTGCCATTATGCTTGTCTCTATTGGTATGAGGGCAAGCCGGCGAGAAAATACATATTCTGATGTGTGTGAATATCTTGAAATTAAATGGATTTCAATGGCTTGTATTCTTGTTGGTAAAGCAAAAGCAATAAGATGTTTTGCGCTTGAGTTGGCTATCAACCCATTCAAACGTCGTCTGAAAAATTTTCAGACGACGTCTTGGTTTTTAGCTTGCAAATGATGTTGCCTCACTCAGCCTCTTCAATCCATGCCTGTTGTACGGCTTCGAGGATGCGTTCGCCGCAGCGTGCGGGATCGTCGTCGAAGTCGGGCAGCGCCATAATCAGGTCGCGCAGTTGGGTGAAGCGAACGGTTTTCGGGTCGATGCTGTCGCCGTGCAGGTCGTAGAGTTCTTCGGCGATGCGTTGGGTGTCTGTCCATTTCATGATGTCGTTCCTTTTGGAGTGTCCGAATGGTTTGATTCGGGATGGCTTGTTTAGGTTTTAATGCTTTGGGGGAAATTTGTGTCGGCAATGATTAATGCGTCTGAAATCGCATATGGTATTTTCCTATGTAATATTTTCAAGGCGTACGTTAATACATTTTTCTGACTTTCACTAAGGAAAATTTACACTTTGTCATGCAACCAAATCATTTGGAATGGTTCTTAAAGAAATCCATTATAGTATGAATAACAGGAAAATCGATGAACAACGCACTCAATGCCAAATTATCCAAACTTATTTACGCGCTCGCCTCCGATGATCCTAATTATCTTGCTAAAGCGGGCGTGTTCGACCGCCTGCTGCTGCTTATCCGCGAGCTTTATCAGATGCTGGACGAGAGCGAGGGGCTGAAGCGGCTTTCGCTGCGCCTCCGTTATGGCAAGCGTTACGGCATGATTGCTTTGGATGCCGCTGCGCCGGACGAAGATGCGGGCGCTTTGCGTTTGAAACGCTGGATGGTGTATTCGCGTATTGCGGAACGCATTGTCGGCTGCGGAAACGACGTGTCTGTGGCGCTTGACGATATGGCGGTGGAAAACGAAGAAGCAAAACAGCGTTATATGGATGCCGCAAATGAAATTATCAAACGCTTCGGCTTGGCGGGATATGTCCCCGAGCCGCCAAAATCCGTCACAACTGCAACAAAAAACGAACCGGCACCGAAGCCCGAACCTAAGAGCATCATTACCCGTCATGGCAGCAGCCTCAGTATGCTGAACGCTAAAGGCAGAGTGGAAAATTACCCTGTTGCGCAAACCGTCGCTTCGATGAAAGTATCCCGCTTAAGGTTTGTCGTTCCACGTTCCAAATAAACGATTTGGCAGCGATTTGACGGAAGGTCGTCTGAAAACGGTCGGTAAGGCAGTTTCAGACGACTTTTTGTTTGCTCAAAATTTGGCAGGGATCGTCTGAACATTGCTGTATCCGTTTCAGACGACCTCTTTGCATCAATGATCTTCGCGCGCGTGGTTGATGGTGTATTTGGGGATTTCGACCACCAAGTCCTCGTCGGCAACCACCGCCTGACAGCTCAGGCGCGAGTCGGCCTCCAAGCCCCATGCCTGGTCGAGCAGGTCTTCTTCCAGCTCGCTCGGTTCTTCCAAACTGTCGAAACCTTTGCGGATGATGACGTGGCAAGTGGTGCAGGCACAGGATTTTTCACAGGCGTGATCGACTTCGATGTCGTGGTCGAGCAGCACGTCAAGAACGGTTTTGCCTTCGGGCGCGTCTTCGATGACTGCACCCTCGGGACATAATACGGCGTGTGGGAGTACGGTAATTTTGGGCATTTTTATTGTCTCTTGTAATGGGTGGATAGGGTTTGTGGGTAATTTTCAGACGACCTTTTGTGATGAAGAGGTCGTCTGAAACCGTTTATAACACGATGCCTTTGTTTTTTAAATTTTCCAGACATTCGTCCAGATAAGCATCATCGTGTTCGGGGTAAATCGGCGAATCGGCGGCTTCGATATCGTGTGCGGGATAAGGGGTAACTGCTTTGCCGCGGTACAGCGGGTCTTTCCACAGCGGGTCGGGTTTGTAACCGCGTTTTTCCATTTCTTCCATAATCAGCGCGTGATACAGATAGAGCTTGTCAGGCGAATGGGTGAAAACGTAATTCACCGTCGCGTGCGGCCTGCCCCAGCCTGCTCCGCGCAGGGCGGCACACTCGCGGTGTTGTCCCAAAAGCTGGGCGCGGGGGAGCAGGGGGATGAGGGTTTGGTGCCAAAGTCGCATAGAAGAAATCGGATCGGTTGGGATATTAGATTTTCAGACGACCTTGTGTTTTACAAGGTCGTCTGAAACTGTTAACCATCAAATATTATCGACACTTTGCCCTGTCAGCGCACGTTGGATGTTGCGGTTCATGCGTTTGGCGGCGAAGTTGTCGGTGCTGCGGCTGAGTTTGGCGACGGCGGCGCGGATGTCTTCGGCGTTGCCGTCTTTCAGACGAACTTGCAAATCGGCGATGTCTTGCTGGATTTGTGCAAGCTCTTCGGCATCCAGCAAATCGCTATCCAATTCAAGGGCGGCGTTGACGGCGCTGGTCAGGCTTTCGGCTTCGACCACGGCTTCGGCGCGTGCGCGTGCCGCCATGTCTTCGGCGGCGTTGCTCATGCTGTCTTTGAGCATTTGGGTGATGGTGTCGTCGTCCAAGCCGTAGGAAGGTTTGACTTCGATTTGCGCCTGTACGCCGGTGCTTTGTTCTTGTGCGGAAACGGACAGCAGGCCGTCGGCGTCAACTTGGAAGGTAACGCGGATACGCGCCGCGCCTGCGGTCATGGGCGGAATGCCGCGCAGGGTGAATTTGGCAAGGCTGCGGCAGTCGGAAACGAGTTCGCGCTCGCCTTGTACGACGTGTATCGTCATGGCGGTTTGACCGTCTTTGAAGGTAGTAAAGTCCTGCGCGCGCGCGGTGGGGATGGTGGAATTGCGCGGGATGATTTTTTCGGCGAGTCCGCCGTAGGTTTCCAAACCGAGCGACAGGGGCGTAACGTCCAGCAGCAGCCATTCGCCGTCGGTTTTGTTACCGGCAAGGACGTTTGCCTGTATGGCGGCGCCGAGCGCGACGACTTCGTCGGGGTTGAGGTTGTTCAGCGGGGTTTGTCCGAAGAAGGTAGCGACTGCTTGTTGAACGTGCAGCATACGGGTGGAACCGCCGACCATAATCACGCCTTTGATGTCGGCTTTGGTCACGCCTGCGTCTTTCAGTGCCTGTTTTACCGGCTCTATGGTTTTTTGCACCAAATTTTGCGTCAGGTGGTGAAATTCTTGGCGGGTAATGACGGTATGGATTTTGCGGCCGTCTGAAAGCGTGGCTTCAACGACGGCTTCGGTTTGACCGGTCAGTTGTTCTTTGGCGGCGCGGACAAGGGAAAGCAGAAGCTGGCTGTCGCGCTCGTTGAGTTTGGAAAGGTCGTTTTGTTCGAGCAGGTGGCAGAACAGGCGGTGGTCGAAGTCATCGCCGCCCAATGCGCTGTTGCCGCCGGTGGCTTTGACTTCAAACAGCCCTTTGGTCAGTTGCAATACGGATACGTCGAACGTACCGCCGCCCAAGTCGTAAACGACAAACGTGCCTTCTGAGGCGTTGTCCAGCCCGTAGGCAATCGCGGCGGCGGTCGGCTCGTTAAGGAGGCGCAAGACGTTCAAGCCCGCCAAACGCGCGGCATCTTTGGTGGCTTGGCGTTGGGCGTCGTCGAAATAGGCGGGAACGGTAATGACGGCGCCGACCAAATCGCCGCCTAAAGTTTCTTCGGCACGCGATTTGAGGGCTTTGAGGATTTCAGACGACACTTCGATAGGCGTTTTGGCACCTTGGCGGGTGTTCAGCTCGACCACGCGCTCGTTGGGCGTGAAACGGTAGGGCAGGTATTGCGCGTCCTGCGCGAGGTCGGTCAGCGTGCGACCGATAAGGCGTTTGGCGGAGCTGATGGTGTTCAGCGGGTCGGTTTTTTGGGCGGCAAGGGCGGCTTTGCCGACTTCGACGGCATCGCCTTCGCCGTAGCGGACGACGGAGGGCAGGGTGGTGCGCCCGTCCATATCGGTCAGACAGACCGGGCTGCCGCTGCGGACGGTGGCAACCAGGCTGTTGGTTGTACCCAAGTCGATACCGACGGCGAGGCGGTGTTGATGTGGAGCGGCGGACATGCCGGGTTCGGAAATCTGCAAAAGAGCCATGATTGTGTGCCTTTTGATGCTGTATTTATTAGGATAGGTCGGTATTTTAACAGATTTCAGGCGGATAGTTGAGTGGTTTGGTAGGGAATTGCGATAATCGGATTCCGTTTATTTATAAAGGTCGTCTGAAATTTCCCTACTGCCCCAAATCCGATAAAATCCGATTTTACTATTATGATAATTTTTAGGACACGCCGTGCAAGGACTTGATTATTGCCGTCAGAAGGCAGAAGAAAGCCGCTCCAGTTTTTTGTCGGGCTTCCGTTTCCTGTCGCAGGAAAAGCGGGATGCGATAACGGTTTTGTATGCTTTTTGCCGCGAATTGGACGATGTGGTCGATGACTGCTCCGATCCGAATGTGGCGCAGGCGACGTTAAACTGGTGGCGCGGCGATTTGGACAAGGTATTCGGCGGTATGATGCCGGAGCATCCGGTCAATCAGGCTTTGCGGCAGGTGAAGGAAACATTCAAGCTGCCGAAATATGAATTGGAAGCCTTAATCGAGGGGATGCAGATGGATTTGGTTCAGGCACGTTATGGCAGTTTTGAAGAATTGAAGCTGTATTGCCACCGCGTTGCGGGCGTTGTCGGCTGCCTGATTGCGCGGATTTTGGGTTTTTCAGACGACCGAACGCTGGAATACGCCGATAAGATGGGCCTTGCGCTGCAACTGACGAACATTATTCGTGATGTCGGCGAGGATGCGAGAAACGGTCGGATTTACCTGCCGATGGAGGAAATGCAGCGGTTTGACGTGCCTGCAAGCGTGATTATGCAATGTAAGCCGACGGCTAATTTTGCCGAACTGATGCGTTTTCAAGTTTCACGCGCCCGCGAGACTTATCGTGAGGCAATGTCGCTGTTGCCTGCTGCCGATAAAAAATCCCAAAAAGTCGGTTTGGTGATGGCGGCGATTTATTACGCGCTACTGAACGAAATCGACCGCGACGGCGCGCAAAACGTCCTGACTTATAAAATTGCCATTCCTTCGCCGCGCAAAAAGCGTATCGCCCTGAAAACTTGGTTATTCGGATTTAAGCCATGAATACTCCGCATCTTCGCCCGAAAATTGCCGTCGTCGGTGCAGGCTGGGCAGGTTTGTCTGCCGCAGTGTCGTTGGCGCGCCGTGTCGATGTTACTGTATTTGAAGCCGGTCGGCAGGCGGGCGGACGGGCGCGTACTTTGGCTGGGAATACCGACGGATTTAGTTTTTTGGATAATGGGCAGCATATCTTGCTCGGCGCTTATCATGGTGTGTTGACGCTGATGGAGCACATCGGCGCTGATCCTGAAGACGCTTTTTGTCGTTTGCCGCTGCAATGGCATATGTATGAAGGTTTGCAGTTTCAAAGTACGAATCTTCCTTCGCCGCTGCATATTTTGACCGGCATATTGCGTGCTAAAAAAGTTTCGTTTTCTCTGAAAATCAAGCTGTTATCCGATATGGCTGCGTTGCAGCGTTACGCACGCGGCAAGCGCGCTGATTTGGCCGTTGCCCAATGGCTGCGGCAGCGCAATGTTCCGCGCAGGCTGGTTGCAGAGTTTTGGCAGCCGCTGGTGTGGGGCGCGCTCAATACGCCTTTGGAACATGCAAGTTTGCGGGTGTTGTGCAATGTTTTGTCCGACGGCGTATGGGCGGATAAATCCGGCAGCGACTACCTTTTGCCCAAGCGCGATTTAGGCGCAATCATCGCCGAACCTGCGGTGGCAAAACTCAAGCAATGCGGTGCGGATATTCGTCTTGAAACCCGCGTAGGTCGTCTGAAAAACCTTCCTGACGGACGCGTCGTTGTGAATGACGAGGTTTTTGATGCCGTTATTGTTGCGGTTGCGCCGTATCATGCCATCCATCTTTTCCCTGAAGATACCCCGAGCTATATTCAGACGACCTATCAAAATCTCCAATACCACTCAATTACTACCGTCTATCTTCGCTATGCCGTTCCCGTTCATCTGCCCGCGCCGCTGACCGGACTTGCCGACGGTACGGCGCAATGGCTGGTGTATCGCGGCGCACTTGGTTTGCCGGCAAACGAAGTCGCCGCCGTCATCAGCGTTTCCGACCATGTCGGCGCGTTCAAAAGCCAAGAATGGGCAGAGAAAGTCCATGCCGACGTAAAACGCATCTGCCCTTATTTGGACGAACCCGAAGCCGTCCGCGTCATCACTGAAAAACGCGCGACCACAGCCTGCACGCCTGATTCCGCCACTCCCGATTTTGCTTGGTTGCACCAGCGGCGCATCTATCCGGCAGGCGACTACCTGCACCCGCGCTATCCGGCTACGTTGGAAGCAGCGGTACAGTCGGGTTTGACGGCGGCGGAAATGTGTTTGGCAGATTTCGGGTTAATATAAAGGTCGTCTGAAACTCAAATCCGAGTTTCAGATGACCTGAGACCTTTGCAAAAATAGTCTGTTAACAAAAT